>CAYMLF010000072.1:1579-9584 GCA_964391275.1 uncultured Candidatus Bathyarchaeia archaeon | reverse complement strand
TGTCGGTTTTGGGGTCAAACTTGTAGGCGCGTGTGGTGTAAAGGTGACCGCATTTTTCGCATATGGCAAAGTAGGGCAAGACTTCAGTGTAGGTTTCCTGACCTACTTCCTCTTTCACTATTTCACCCACCTGTTTGGCGTTAGTAAGTAGTGTTCGAATTTCATTTACCAGCAAACCTTTCTTGTAAACCTCGTTTGCCGAGTAATACTTGTACTGAATACCACACTTATCAAGCGCTTCCAGTAGCAGACTACTCATGTGTTTGCCGTAGCTCTCATGGCAGCCGAACGGGTCAGGAATGCTGGAGACTGGGTAACCAAGATACTTCTCTAAATCAGCTTTTGACAATCCAGCTGGAACCTTACGCAAACCATCCTTATCATCGCAAAACGCAACAAGCTCAGAATTGTAACCTAACTCTTTAATCGCCAGCGCAACCGCGTTTGACCTTGCAGCGTCACCGAGGCTTCCAATGTGGGGGAACCCTGAAGCGCCCAAGCCCATTTCGGTTCGGATGAGGCTCATGTTTCTGCCCAGTTGCTTTTCACGTTTGATGACTTTTTGAGCCATCATGTCATACCATGTGCCGTGACCAATCGTGGTTGTGGTTGTTTTTTCGCTCATTCTGCTGCCTTCTGCCATCATGACTGTGCAATGTTATAAAAAAATGTTTAGAGCAGAAAAAAGGCTCAAATGGGCTTATTTGCGTCGTAGTGCAGTTGCGATTGCCAAAGCAGCCAGCACTATCAAAATCACAGCCGCCGCGTAGAGGATGCTTGCGGTGAAGGCGAAGATGAACCATGCTCCGCCAACAGCGATTAAGCACAAACCCAACGCTGCTGTTCCAAACCCGCCCCGCTCGTACCTAAGCGGTTTGCTTGAACGGATAGCTGATAAAGCCAGCATCCAGACGCCGAAGACCAGCAACACAACTGGAGCAATCAGCAGCCAATCGATAAGTCCAGCAGCATACAATAGTATAGCTACTAAGATGGCGATGAAGAAGACGCCGATGCTCAACAGTTGACGACTGCTCTCACTCATTGCTTAAGCCCTCTAAGCGATTTTGCTGCCGCATTCTGGACAGAACTTGCTGGTTGCCGGGATAGATTTGCCGCATTTAGGACAGGGTACAGCTTCATGTGAGGGCGGTGTCAGGTTTGTTCCGCAGTTGGGGCAGAACTTGCTGGTGGCTGGAACTTTCTCGCTGCATTTTGGACAAATTACGAGTGCTGCTGCGGGCGCTGCTTGGGGTTGACCTTGAGGCGTCATGATTTGCGGAATAAGCACCATTCCTGCTCCCAGCGCTCCTGCTCCGCCGCCTTGGCCGAGGCTTGCTGCTGCACTCTTAACTGTTTCCATGCGAAGCACATCTCCGGGCGCGGTTTGACCTGTTTTAAGCCAGAATAGTCGTTCACGGTATTCAGGTGTAGTGTCTATGCCTCCAAAGCGCAGGTCAGTTAGTTCAATGCCGACGCGTTTAAAGTAGTCAATAAGCGTGTTCTTTACGATAACAGAGGTCTCGTCTAAACGTGTGAAAACGCTGACTAGGTCGTAATGGCTTAGTTCATCGATTATTTTTTCGTTCACGAATCCGCGTAGGAAATTGTTTACGCCTTCGGTTGTGTACGCGTTTTGTCCGCCGATGACTTCGTTAACAAACAGGGTTGCGTCTGCTACTTTGAACCAGAATTGTCCGAAGACCTGCAGTGGCGCAAGCTCGGTGGTTTGGGCTCGTGTGCCCCATTTGCCATCGAACACTTTTGTGCTTATGAAGAGAACGGTTGCCTTAAACGGTTTGTTTCCGCCAAAGCCTGCTAATCGCGTGAGTAAACCTGTGATTAGGGGCAGGTTTAATGTGGTTAGGGTGTGTCTGCCTGGGCCAAATACGTCGTAGGCTTTTCCGTCGCGGAAGAACACTGCCATCTGGTATTCACGGACGATTAGTTGTGCTCCCCAAGTGAGTTCTTCATCGGGGTATCTCCAGACTATTTCGTCTGGACCTGCGGTTGCCCATTCTATTATTTGCGGCATTAAGCTGTCACTCCTACAATTACTTCTTGACGTTTATCAAACGTGTCCTCAAGCAGTTCATACTTGCCTGCTATGTTCTGGATTTTATCTTTAAGATTAGTGTAGTCCCCGCTTAACAGCTGAGTTTTCAAAACTTCAATGTTCTCAGTTAAGGCGTTAACGCCGTCGAGAAGTTGATTATCAAACGCTATCATGCGGTCAAGGTTTTCTTCCTTGATTTTCACAATATCAAAGAAGCCACTGTACCCGTATGAGGCATGGTTTATTTTTTGGGTTATGCGGTCCATCTTTGCAGTTAAACGGTCAATGTCAGGTAGTACATCTAGGTAACGCTTATCTGCTATTTTTTGGCTGATGCTTCGAACGTTATCTTTGCCTTTTTCAAGTTTCAGGGCGAGGTGAGTTCTAACTAGTTTGTCAGATTCACGGCGTAATTCCTTTTCTTTGTATCCACGGAATCCTGGAAGCGCCGCTGCAATACGCTCGGAAAGCCTCATCTGGCTTTTCGCTTGGGTATATACATCTTTATTTTCGCTCATTTCTTAATTCCACCCTTTTAACTTGTCGTATTAAAAAAAGGCTTGCTTTTAAAGTTTTATTAAATCAATTTAAAACTTGGTTGAGGGTATATCGCCCTTCAATACGCTGCCTGTGGCACCGTCAATTATTAATTGATACAAATTACCCTTATATTGGTATTTGATAAACCAGACTGGCGCGTGCAGATAAACCATCTGTTTGAGGTCAAGCGTAGTTGAAATTTCTATTATGCGGTCAACATCTTGCTGAAGCAGAAAGCGATGATGGTCTTCAATTTGCTGGTTCGCAAGCCCCAACGCTTTTTCACGTTCCATTTCACTGTTTAAAACTTTAGCAAATCCTTCGATTTTGCGAAAATCATAAGGAATTTTTCCCGCAAGGGGAACATCGTATTCTCGGGTTGGGAATCCAGCTGCTGCTCGGGCAAGCACTAGCCAATTGTAATCTTTCTTTATTTCTCCCTCCTTAACGATTGCAGGAGATATGCGTTCAAAAATTCCCTTGTACTTTGTGGTGGCTTGTGCAGAGACGACCCAGAAAGGCAGGTAAACAAGTGTTTGTTCTGTTATTTTGGATTTTTTTGCTAAGTCGCGGGGTTTGAGGAAGCCTGAGCTCATCCAGTTGCGGGCAAGCTCTTCGGTTTGGGCTGCTCCATACTTGTTAAGAAGCAATGAGTGTTCAAAGGTGAAGGCTTTGCCGGTTTCAATTACGGTTGTGAAACCGCAGTACTTGCAAGTGGCTATTATTTCTCCAGGGTTAAAATCAACTGGGGCTCCGCAATGGGAACAATGGATTTTCTGAGCCACTGCCATGCTTTATCTATGCCTTCAGCTTTTCACGTTTAAGAATTTCTCGTGCAACCATAATGCCTGAAGCGGATGCTTGGATTAATCCACGAGTTACGCCTGCACCGTCGCCGATGGTGAACATGTTTTGGATTTTTGTTTCAAGCGCATTGTTTAGCTGTAGGTGTGATGAGTAGAACTTGACTTCGACACCGTATAGCAGAGTGTCTCTTGAGTGCACACCTGGCGCGATAACGTCGAGGGCTTGAAGGATTTCTCGTATGTCGGCTAGGTAACGGTAGGGCAAAACGAAGCTTAAGTCGCCTGGAGTTGCGTTTCTGAGGGTTGGCTGAATTACGCTTCGGGCTAAACGTTCAGGGGTTGAGCGTCTTCCAGAGACCAAGTCGCCGAGACGCTGCACCATGACTCCACCGCTTAACAGGTTAGAGAGCCGCGCAATGTATTTGCCGTAGGCGATGGGTTCTTTGAAGGGTTCAGTAAATTGGGTGCTAACGAGTATGGCAAAGTTTGTGTTGGCTGTTTTAGTTTCAGCGTGGCTTCCGCCGTTAACGGTTAAGACTCCATCGTAGGATTCTGTGGTAACTTCGCCGTAAGGTGAAACACAGAAGGTTCGCACTTGATCGTCAAACTGGCGTGAATAGTAGATGAGTTTTGGCTCATAGAGGACCTTGGTTAGTTTCTCCATGACAGAAGCTAAAACTTCAACGCGAACACCAATGTCGACGGGGTTGTTTACGGTTTTTAACCCACGCACTTGGGCTTCTGTTTGGAGCCATTCAGCGCCGCTTCTGCCAGGCGCTATGATTACGTATTTGGCGTAGAATTTTTCGCCGTTTGCTGTTTCTACGCCTTGGATAACGTGGTTTTCAGCGATTAAGCCCTTAACATCAGTTTTGGGCTTGAAGGTGATTTTGCCGTTTAATGCATCGCGCATGCGTTTTAATACTTCAAGGCATTTGTCGGTGCCCATGTGGCGGACTTCTTGCTTGACAAGTTTTAATCCTGCAAGGGAGGCTTCTTTTTCTATCTTTTCTACCTCGTCGTTTTCTCCGCCGTAGATGGTTTCGCTTGCGCCAAATTTGAGGTAGATGCTGTCAACATATTTTACTAGGTCAACTAATTCCTTGTTTGAGACGTACTGGTTTAGCCAGCCGCCGACTTCTGTTGATAATGTTAGTTTGCCGTCACTGTAGGCGCCTGCTCCGCCCCAGCCTGAAAGGATGCTGCATGGTTCGCAGTGTACGCATTCAAAGCCTCTGCTTGAGGGGCATTTGCGTTTGTCGATTTCTGCGCCTCTGTCGAGGATGAGAACGTTTAGGTTGGTGTTTTCTGTTAGCTCCAATGCTGAGAAGATGCCTGCTGGGCCTGCGCCTACGATTATTACGTCATATTTCAAAGAGAATCGCTCCTTGGAAATCCAAAAGTAAATGCAAGCAGTCGCATATATTTGTTAGTGAAGTCTATCGGTAAACGCAGGAACGATTCTGCATATTGGTTGACATTGTCTTTTCGAGATATATCTAATCAACATTTAAATTTATTGAGGCATTCACTTATTGCGAACGGAAAAATGGCAAATCAGAACGGAAACAGCGACATGAACGATTTAATCAGTGACTTCTCACGCTTCTACATACTAACCATACTCTATGAGGGACCAGCCCATGGCTACAGCATAATTAGCCGATTCAAAAAACGCGTCAAAAAAGCCATCAGCCCAAGCCTAGTCTACCCGTTTCTGCAACAACTAGAGGAGAAAGGCTTAGTAAAACACACCGTTAAGCCAATTGGCGAAAAAGCAAGAAAAATTTTTGAGTTAACTCAAGAAGGCAAAGAACTCTGCGTTATCCTGTTTAAACGGTTTGCAGGGCTTGTATCCATCGCTATCGAACCGAGCCTTTATGTCTGCGCCCACTGCGGCTGCAAAGTTTACGAGGGTGGCTACCGCGAAGCAATTGATGGAAAAGAATTGGCGTTCTGCTGCATACACTGTGCACAATCCTTCAAAGAATGCAAAAAAGCAGTAAAACAGGTAAAGCACTAAAAGTGCGATTTTGAAACAGAAAACAATTTTTTCTTTAAAGAAATACTGTGTTAGAAAACAGCTTACAAGTGGAAGGTTGTCAGCGCCCAAGAATTTCAAAAAAAGGAAAAGCTTGCTATATGCGGTAGTTAATCTTTTATGGCTTCTATGAAGCTCATAACGTTCCAAAGCTTAACCCTTGTATAAGGCGGCATGTTTGGATCCTGCAAAATTTCATCCAAAAGAGACACCGCATTTGACGCCTTAACCGCGGCAGTATACTCTGTACCCTGCAACGCCGTCATGGCATCCTTGGCAGCACGTCGAATATTTCTCGGAGTAGTGCTGTCTTCAGAAACCTCGCCAAGCACAATTAAGGCTTGCTTAATCTTGGCTTCATACTCCTCAGCTTTTTTCTTACGCACCATAAATGTTCCCCCTTTAATGCAGAATCGCAGTAATCAAGTTATATAAGCTTTTGATGCTATTTTACTTTAAGGTTCCTAAAATGCAACAAAAAAAAGAAGACGCACCAATCAAACGAATGGCAGATTTGCTACGGCAAGGCGCCACCCTAACGGATCTTTCATGCCCAGTTTGTGCTTCACCGCTTTTCAGGCTTAAAGACGGCACGCTTTGGTGTGCACAAGACGAAAAAAAGGTTATAATTGTAAAGGAAGGCGAAGAAGCGCCTCAAACGGCATCACAGGCAAACGTTGCCTACGATAAACTGGAAACGACGCTTTTAGCGAAGATTAAGGGCATTGAGGAGAAAATCGAGAAAACAGAGGATGTAGAGGAGATACAGAAGCTAAGCACTGCCCTATCTGAACTGCTTAACAGTTTAGAAAAAATAAGGCGCATGAAAACTAAACCCTAAGATGGATTTGCGAATGCTTGGAATCTATGATAATTTTCCCCAAAGCATTCACTATATAGAAGCCTTCTCTTCAGTCCTATCCATCAAGCAGCTTCAACAGAAACTTGTGCAAGCTTTGAAAGCTATCAATAGGAAACCGTTTAGTTTTGAAGAAGTAGCCATCCCAACTATTCCCCATGGTGAAGTGATTTTTGAGTTTGGTTTAGCTGAAGGTGATGGCTTTAATTTTATAGATGCTGAAGAAGCCCAAAGAGCCCTTGACGCTATCAAGAAGGGGCGTCTTTCAACTTTGGACTTTTTTTGCGCCATACGATACTACAGGGTTGAGGGCGAAAAGAGGGTTGCTTTAAAATTTGATTATTACATGATTAAAACTAATTTTGCGGTTGGAAGCGTAGAATTTCAGTTTCACCATAGGCAGGGTCCACGGTATATTTCTCCTGAAGACCTTGCCAGTTTGATTGCTGATAAAACTAACGCGGTTGCTTCAAAGAGGGTTTTGAAGAAAACAGAGCCTGAATAGGGAAGCCGCAAGCTGCATTGTGCGCTTTATATAGAGATAGGTCTACCACGAGAGCAACAGTGCCCAGTTCAACATGGCTTTATATAAGGGAGGGGGGGTCTGCTCAGAGAGACCTCGCCACAGCAAGCAAACACAAAATACTCAAAACCACAATCGAAAGCTATATTTCTGCCATCTCTGTACCGTTATGAGTCCAAAATTAAAAATTAACAACCACTAGGAGCACAAGTATGTTTCCAATTGAAGTAGCGTCACTAAAGAAAAGCTATGGCGACCTAAAAGCCGTCGACGGCATATCATTCACCGTAAATAAAGGCGAAGTCTTCGGTCTCCTCGGTCCAAACGGAGCAGGAAAAACCACCACTATAGAAATTCTTGAAGGCTTAAGAGAACGAGCCGGTGGAGAAGTAAAAGTTCTAGGTCTTGACCCTTGGAGAAACGGGTATGAAGTTCACAAAAAAATCGGCGTCATCCCGCAGGAATTCAATTTCTTTGAGAAAACAAGCCCCAGAGAAGCAATATTGTACTATGCCGATTTATTCAACACTAAAGTAGACCCAGACCAAATCCTGCGTGACGTGCTGCTTGAGGATTCAGCAAACGTGTTGTTTGAGAACCTTTCAGGCGGACAGAAGCAGAAGACAGGTTTAGCGTTGTCGCTTGTTAACTCGCCAGAACTGCTCTTCCTCGACGAACCCACCACAGGACTTGACCCCAACGCCCGAAGAGCAATCTGGGAAGTCATCAGAGGCTTAAAAACAAAAGGCAAAACCATCATCCTAACAACCCACTACCTAGACGAAGCCCAACAGCTCTCCGACCGAGTTGCCATCATGAACCACGGCAAAATCGTAGCCATGGGCACAACCGACCAAATCATCGAACAACACGGTTCAGGCGAACGCCTCGAAATACACGGAACCAAAAAACTAGCCGACTACATACGAGAAAACACGGAATTACAAGTAGACTACAACCAAACAAAAAGCGAAATGAGTATTCCGCTCAAAAAGAAAATCGACGCCCTAGCAGCATTAGCAGCAGCGGAGCAGTCAGGGCTGGATTGGGGCGAAATCCAAACACGCCGCGATAGCTTGGACGACGTTTTTGTTAAACTTGTTAACGATTTGCCGCCAGAACAAGAAGAAATGCCCTTTGAAAGAGCTGGCAAAAAACGGAGACGATGAAAATGACAAGC
>CAYMLF010000072.1:0-1479 GCA_964391275.1 uncultured Candidatus Bathyarchaeia archaeon | reverse complement strand
AAGAAATGCCCTTTGAAAGAGCTGGCAAAAAACGGAGACGATGAAAATGACAAGCGCAAAAAGAATTGTTTCAGACTTCAAAGTTTTCGGTGTAGGATACCTAAGAAACAAATTTGGATTGTTCTTTGGACTGGTTTTCCCAGTTATTCTTATACTGATTTTTGGAGCGATTTTCTCAGGGAACTCTGGTGGGTCGATAAGTGTTTATGCCCAAAACCAAGACACAGGACCATTCCTAAATGAGCAAATGGATATCGCCTCATCATTCCTAAAAGCCCTCAACGAATCAGGCACCATAGAGGTGATAACGGTTGATTCGTCTGAAAACTTTGCAGACTACTTAGCCGCGCATTCAGCAGCCGAAGGCATACTTATCCCACAAAACTTCTCAGCCAACTACATCGCAGGGCAACCTGTAAACGTCACAGTCTACGGCAATCCAACCACAAGCACAAGCGGCATCGTAATGGGCACAGTAAACGGAGTAGCGAACTTCTTTAACCTGCAGAGGTTCAACGGTTCAATGGTCATAGGCTTAAGCCAAACCACCGTGAACACGCAGTTGCCAAACTACATTGACCAGTTGATTCCAGGCTTAATCGGCTTCTCCATACTAGTAAACCCAATGTTTGCATTAGTCGAAATCTGCTCAATGTACAAGAAAAACAAACTGTTTAAGCAGCTATCACTAACCCCGCTGCGGAAAATGGAATGGCTAGTCTCTAAAGTGCTCTTCTACATAATCCTCTCATCAGTTTCGTTCCTGCTGATGGCGGCTGTAGGCATCTTAGCTTTCGGCGCAAACATCGTCTTGACACCTTGGCTAATACCCTTCCTAATCTTGGGTCCAATGCTGTTTGCATCCTTAGGAATGCTGGTCGGCACAGTAGCGAAGAACCCAGAAACTGCAGGTGTAATCGGCAACATAGTCACGTTCCCAATGATGTTCCTGTCAGGCACGTTCTTCCCAATCAGCATGATGCCAGACTACCTACAAAGCATAGCTCACGTGCTTCCGCTGTACTACATTATTGAAGGCTTAAACAACGTCATGGTCTACGGAAACATAACTGGAGCGCTCATTGACATAGCAATCGTCGGCGTAATCACAGCAGTCATCTTTGCCTTAGCAATTAAACTATTCAAATGGAGAGAAGACTAAACTTCTCTTTTTCTTTTTGTTGTAATTGTTGCCGAAAAACCGCTATGCACAACAACAACCAACTGAGCCTTCAGAACAAAGACTTTGATTTTTAAACGGTAAAGCAGACTGCAAATTGGGTGCAGTTTACCACAAACAAAAAAAGGGGTTATTTGCGGACTCTTTTAACAAACACAGCAACAGCAGCAATTG
The DNA here is from genome assembly GCA_964391275.1 of uncultured Candidatus Bathyarchaeia archaeon. Taxonomy (GTDB): domain Archaea; phylum Thermoproteota; class Bathyarchaeia; order Bathyarchaeales; family Bathycorpusculaceae; genus Bathycorpusculum. Next base: position 125 of record CAYMLF010000072.1, on the reverse strand, counting down.
AAGCTACCGCAATTGACAACACAACAACGAAAAGCAGCCATAACAAAGAGTCATCTGCAGGATTTACAGAATCAGAGGCAGACACGTCTTCAGTAGGATACGGTGATGAACTACCTAAATGCCCA
>CAYMLF010000071.1:0-9675 GCA_964391275.1 uncultured Candidatus Bathyarchaeia archaeon | reverse complement strand
TTCCAAAGCCTAAAGCTACAAGAACAATAACAAGAAAAGTTTTGATAACTGATTGGCAAATTAGCATTATACTGTTATATTCCATTTTTTCTATTCCGGTAAAGGCAGCCGTAGCCGCAGTGATTAAACCGCTTGTCAAAATTGTTATCGAGGCTAATTGGAGAAGGGAGGCTATTTCTGGTCTATTGTAAATATCTGTTGCGAGATAACCAGAAATTGTAAAAGAAACTACTGAAAGAATTATTCCGACAATTATTTCAAAGAGTATACCAGAAAAGAATATACTTCTGATTTCTGGGGTTCGATCTTCGGCGCGGTATTGGGCTGTGTATCGAACCATTGCAGAGTTGATGCCCCAGTCTCTGAAAATTACTATTATATTTGGAACGTTCAGTACAATGCCGTATAACCCGTATAAGTCATCACCCATCATTTTTGCGATAAAAATCGTGCCCACAGACGAGATAACCGTTGAAATTACTAATCCTAGAAGGTAGTGAAAACCGCCTTTAGTAGTGGTTTTAGCCATGTCTGCTGCTTTGCTCATCTTCGTTTCCTGCGCTCTGAAGTCAGATGTTGTTGGTGCGGTAAGGTTTATGGTTTGTGGTTTTTTACGGTTTAGCAATAATTCAGTTTTTGAATGGTTTATTTCAAGCTTTTTCTGTCCCAAACGCTTTGTTCTGTGCCAGACCCATCAACTTGTTAAAGAAAGACTTTTTGTTATTGTATTTTGGCAGTCACAACCGTATATATCAATCCAAACACAATAAACTTTGAAGACTTACACACGAGTTTGGCAAACCATTATCAACAAATAAGCAAGCAAACCCCTCTCTCTTATTTTTAGCTTGCTACGCGTTGATTTTATTGGTTTGCCAAACCTGCTTTTCTAGGCTCTTTTTAGCTTAAGGGTCTTATATTATTATTTTATGCTGTTTCATGCTTAGGATGCATATTTTTAGCGCTTTTAGAAATTTTGTTTTAAGGTTTTATAGTTTTGCAATCCATAAGTATTATATATTATCATACAATATATTCGGCAAACACAACCGTCAGAATTTAGAGCGGCAATTGAGGAGAAAATTAGGTAAATGCAAAAGGAAAAATCAAGCAAATTCAATTTTATGCTCCTTGAAGCCGTTGATGAAGCCTTAAGCATTTTAGGCGAAAGCATAAAAAAATCAGTTTACTTCCACCTTGATGAAACCTATAACATAGATAGACATGAAATTCCAATAAAAATCTCGGAGTTTTCGGACTCTTTGGAAAAAATGTTTGGGGTAGGTTCAAGGTACATTGAAATCTTAGTTATAAAACAGTTTTACCCCAAAATCCAATTGACCTGCGACTGCCAAACTAACAGCCTTACACAGGGCTTATCGTTCAAAGAATATGTTGAATTAATGAGAAAAGAATTCAGCAAACATTCGTTAAAAACAAAAATGGAGTTCTTCATAGAAGATCGCGGCAAAAAACAATGCGTTGCAGAGATTAACAGAAAAATGCTTTAAAGCAAGCGCTATGGCATCTTTAGAAAATTTTTGTTTGCTTTTGCTGATTATTACTATCTAGTGATTAAGCCACCTATTAAACCGCCAATAAGTGAAATAATCGCTCCGAAAATAGCAACTAAAATAATCACCGCGCCCACTGCAAGTCCAGTTAAGCCACCAAAGAAGCCGCCGGCAACTCCGCCTGTTAATCCACCTGCGATAGTGAAACCAATAATTGAAAGAACAGCGGCAATTATAGCGCCAAATATTCCGGCTAAAAGTCCAGCTAAAGCTCCTCGACCGGCACCTTTGGCGATTAAGCCTGCGACCAGTCCGCCAATAAATCCGCCGATTAGAGTGCCAATTTCAGGTAGGAAAATCGAGATGATTATCATGATGATGAAACCGACAAAAGCGCCTAACCATATGCTACCCATAAAAAAGTCTCTTTCCTTTTTGGTCTTCAATTAAACCTGAGTGGGCAGAGTACATAACGCTTTGCTGGTGTAATGGCACAGCAACAATTTTAGATGAAACTATATGGGAGGTCGTCTTCCCAGGACAAGGTCAATGTTGATTTCAGAACCGTTTCTGATTACATGAGCAACCACAGTGTCGCCTGGCAAAGCTTTTTCTTCTAAGTAACCTGCTAAATCGTCAACACTTGTTATTCTTGTATCGTTCAGTCCAATTATAACGTCGTTTGTCATAAGCTTGCCAGCTGAAGGGCCATCACTTTGTATGGAACGGATAATTTCCCCGTACGTAACGTTTGTTTCCAGTTCTTGCGCTAAAAAGTATGTCATGTCTTCGCCTGAAATGCCCAGGTATGGATGGTTGTTGTAACTGCCGTTTTCTACTAAAGCAGCTATTTCTCTTAGAATCGTGTTTGATGGGATTGCAAAGCCTAAGCCTTGAGAGCCAGCGATTATGGCAGTGGTTATGCCAACTACTTGTCCTTGAGTGTTTAGTAACGGTCCACCCGAGTTTCCGGGGTTTATTGGGGCAGTTACTTGAATAACATTTGCTATTAAAAAGTTTAATCCTGACTGCTCTTCGGTTAGTGTTCTTCCTTGGGCGCTTACGATGCCGCTGGATAAGGATCCGGCTAAACCAAATGGTCCACCCAGCGCCAGTACGTTTTCACCGATCATTAGTTCAGAAGAGTTGCTTATGGGTAAAGAATTAAACTGGTCAGAAGGGGCGTCAACAGAAAGTACTGCAATATCTACGAACTGGTCAAACCCTAAAATGGTTGCGGAGTAACCTTGGCTGTTAGAAAATGTGACGCTTAACTGGTTTGCGCCTTCGACAACATGGTAGTTAGTCACTATTACTGGTCTGCCTGAATAGTCGTACACGAATCCTGAGCCTTGACCGCCTCCAGTGCCGGTTAGGCTTCTGATTAGAACAACTGAGTCTTTTGCGTCTTCGTAGATTGAAACGAACTGTGCGTTGTTTCCTGACGTGATTGAGTTCTGGTTTTGCATTGTTTGGATTCCCTGATTTAGGAAGTAACCTGCGATTCCGCCTACTACAAGACCGACTATGAAGAGTCCTGTGACTAAAGCTATCATGTTTCCTGATAGACTTAATGATACATGACTGGGGTTTAATCGATTAAGATACACAAAAATCATCTGATTAATGATAATTTTGGGATTTATTTAAAATTGTGTGGTTACAGAATGTGAGAGTAAGTGTCACTCAGCATAGACTTGATTTGGTTGCTGTGTGCTATGGACTGCGTTTTTCCGTGTTTTGTGTTCTGTTTGTTTTGGGTTGCTTTTTTGGAGATAAGCTTGAATTGGTTGCAGGCTGCGTCTTTAAACGTCAATAAAAGTCTAATTAAGTCTTTAAAAGTCGGTGGCAGTGTTTGCCGTTAGCTGAGAAGGTTGCTTTCAAGACTGTGCTTCAGAAGGGTAACCGTGTGCAGGTGCCAAAACTTGTACGGTGGCAGTTCAAAATGGAGCCTGAACAGGTGCTTAAAGTAGGTGTACATTTAATGGACTCTTGGTTGGCAAGGCAGTATTTTTATGCCAAAATGCGCAGAGACGGACGCTTACTAATCCCAAAGTTGACTTTAGCCCTACTACAGAAAGATGAGAACAGCCTTGTCGGTTACGTTTTGGAAGTCACGCTTGAGCCGGCATAGTTATTTTGGGTTTGCCGGGGCTTCACCAATTAAGGAGAAAGGGTAAATAACTCCACTATTTGCAGACTAAAGTAGAAGTGAAGCCCACTCGGTCCCTTGTTTATTCAGGTCTAAAAAAAGGAAAAAAGGGTTTTCTTGGTTTCTCATTTATGGTCGCTTCCTTAGTATTAATAGCCCAACTATTGCGATTGCAATAATGATAGCGATTCCAGTGCCTATAGTGTACATTTCGTAGGGAGGCGTTGAAGTTGCTGATGTTGATGGCGACGTCTCTGATGCTGCTTCGATGGCTAAGCCAGTTTGCGCCCATGAACCCCAGTATGATTCGCTACCGTCAAAGGTAGCGGCAATCTTGTATACGTCAGGCGTGTCAGGTGTCCATTTGAAGCTGTAGTGACCGCTAGAGTCAGATATTGTGGTGCCAATCAGTTCAGGGTTGCCGTTTGAGTCGATTGCAAGTATTCGGACTGGGACACCGTCTGGTGAGGGCGGGGAATTAAGCAACGTAGCGTTTTGACCGTATAGGTAGTCCATCCATTGATCCATGTAATCGTCTGAGACTGCTGGCGTGTTTGGTTTGCCCGGTGACATATCCATGACTGTTCCTTGAATCAGAACGCTTGTTCCAGCAGTGACAGCGGTTGTTGGGGCTGTGATTGAGGTTGCTGTTTTGCCTTTGCCAATGCAGTATTGGATGCCGTTTTCTCCGTCAGTGGCTATTAAGTAGCCGTTAGCGATTGACCGTGGTTTAGCACCGATAGGTAATCTCCAAATGAAGTTGCCAGTGGTTTCGTTGATTGCAACTAAGGCGTGGAATCGTGTTCTTGGCATAAGCTGATAGACAGTGTCGGTTGAGTAGAACAGTACGCCGTCTGCGCCGACTGCTCGTCCGTTAAATGGTTGGGTTCCGTAGAGGGATTCGTCTTCGTCTCCGTAGTAGTCGCTTTGCCAAATTAGTGAGCCATTGTCTAAGTCGTATGCGTAAACGTGACCGTCGTAGCTGCCAGTGAAGAATGTGCCATTGTGGACAGCGTAACAGTAGTTGGGAACCATGCCCCATGGCATTTCACCCATGGAAGCACGCCATTGCTCTTGACCTGTTTTAACGTTGTATGCTACGAATTCAGCGGTTGAGCCGTCAATTAGTATGATTGGCCCGTTTGGACCTCCGTCAGCGTCGTTTACACCGATGTCTAGAACCGTGTGGTTGTTTCTCCATAGGAATTCGCCTGTTGTGTAATCGTAGCCTTCCATTATCTGCATGGCATTGTGAGTTCTTACGACTACAACGTTGGCTTCGACGAATGGCCATGCTCTGACGCCAAAGAAGCCGTTATCTCCCACGTTAACTTCGCCTTCGTAGATGTTCAGGGTAGGGTCTATCGTTGAAACGTTCCAGACTATGCCTGTCTGCCAATTGTTGCCTGTGACTTTGCTCATGTCCCATTTGATTAAGAAGCTGTAATCAATGCCTAAGGGTCGCGTATTGTTGAAGCCTGGGTTTCCCCAGTTTCCAAAGTTTCCTCCTGGAGTCTGTGTAACAAATACATATGGGTTACCGTCTGAGAATGCAACTGTGTCAAGGTTTGAAGGCGCATTCGTTATAGTCTGGAGTAAATCACCGTCGAATGGGTCGTATTGTTTCCAGCTGGTCCCTGTAGCTTCCCATAATGATGCAGAAATGCCGCCTTCGTTTGCTTGTGAAGCAGTTTGGAAGAATGGGTCTAAACGGTGAGCAAGTGTTGGGTTACCTGGAGCTGTCCACAACGTTTCGCCTGTCAACTGGTCAATGCATTCAAAGTGACCAGCTTTGCTGCTTGCTTGGTAAATTTTGCCTTCGAGTATGATGTTTGCGTCTCCTCCACCGCCGTTGTAGGGTAAGCTTCCCCATTCACCGCCGACTATGCCGCCTAAGCTGACTTGGTTTGCCCAGACGATGTGTGAGGTTTTGGGTGCTGTGCTGTATTCGTTGTATGAGCTGATGTATTGTTGCACTAGGATGTTGCCCATGACCCAGTCGCCTGAAATAGCTGCCCATTCACGGTTGTCGGTTTGTACGGGGTTTTCCCAGTAATCTAGCGGCAGAGGTGACCATGGGTAACCGTTGAGTATGCCTGATAGTACTGGTTCTTCTTGCACTGAGAATGTTGTTGCTTGTTGGGTGCTGGAGGGTTTGTAGTAGACGCTTAGGTTGAGGCTTGGGTACGAGTTGTCGGTGGTGTATGTTTTGCCTGGGAAGCTTGCTGTAACGCTGTAATTGCCTGTCTGGTCAGGGTGATAGTAGAACATTAGTGAACCTACAATTTGGGCTTGACCGGGGATTTCTATGCCTGCTCCTTTGAGGGTTTCATCGATGGGCATGTAAGTGTCAGTGTGTCCGTCTGGTTTTGTGATTGAAACTGAAATGTTACTAAATCCGCCTAAGAGTCCTGCCGCGACATCTTGGGCGTAGTAAGTGGGGCCTGCTGGTGCTGGGTAAGTCATGATGTTGATGATAACCTGTTGACCTTTTCCAACGTTTGTGGGGCTGATGCCAACGACTGTTTTGGTTGCTCGGTCAGGGACAGCAGTGTAAGCGAGCGCTGACGGGATAATAGCGATTGTTGCTGAAACAGTTAGCAGTAGAATTAAAGTTATTGAAGAGATTTTTCTAAAGTCGTGTCTTGCTTGAGTCTCAAAATGAATCTTCATTCATTATCTCCTATAGTTTGCTGGGTTGTTTCTTTACAATTATTAAGGCTAGTAGATGGTGGCTCCCATATACAGAAATTTATAAAAGAAATAAACAGGGAATAGTATTGAAGAGTCAAATTGACTGATTTATTGACTGACGGAATCAAATCTTTAACAAATCTAGGGCTTACTCCAACCCAAGCAAAAATCTACTTAGCAAGTCTTCAAACAGGACCAGCAACAGCTAAAGTTATCTCTCAAGCCTCAAAAATTGCACGAGAAGACGTCTACCGAACTTTGCCGTCGCTTCAAGCGTTAGGATTAATCACTAAACACATAAGTTCACCAGCCAAGTACGAAGCAGAAAAGCCGAAAAATGCAATAGCTATTTTGCTTAGTAAGAAAGAAAAAGAGCATTTAGAGCTACGTGAAAAGGCAAGCGAAGCCCTTGAAAACTTAACCAAGCACCCCTTTGTTAGCGATTCTGGCAATGACGAGAGCATCATGTTTATCACTAATGAGGAAAACGTGCATTTTGCGATTGATTCCACCCGAAAAGCAAAGCGGACGCTAGATTTCACTACTAGATACAACTTGTTTTTGCATACGATGAATAAGCTGCAGTTCGGTTTATACATTAAAGAAATGTATAAGGCAGCGCAGCGGGGAGTGAAATTTAGAATGATTCTCGATAGACCTAAGAATACGACGCCTGTCTCTAAGCTTTCGTTTCAGGTTTCTTATTCTAAAGCGTTGGTTTCAAGCCCGAATTTTGAGTACCGCTACGTTGAATCTCCAATTGACTGCATCCTCATATTGTATGATAACGAGAAATGCCTTATTGAAACCTCAAAAGAACGGGATGTTGAGGTGTCGCCGTTTCTTGCAACTAACAATCAAGTACTGGTTAAGCTTTGCAGGTCATATTTTGAAAAAACTTGGGAATCGGGGATAAACATCGACAAGGTTTATGCAATCCCAAAAACTAACTAAGACCAGTTTAGGGTTCGTTCATAAACTCTATGAACTCTTGAAGGCTTCTAGGCTTTAGCGTATAGTTTTGGCGTCGCTCAACGCCAATAGTTGACGAAGGCTTATCTCCATAATCGTGGCCAGGGTACACCTCGACTGAGTCATCAAGCTTCAAGAGCTTGTTAAACAGGCTATCATACATGCTCTTTGAGTTGCCGCCGGCAAAATCTGTTCTGCCGCATTCCCCCACAAACAAGGTGTCGCCAGTTAGCAGTTTGCTGCCGTCAACTAGCAGGCAAATGCCGTCCACTGTGTGTCCTGGAGTGTAAATCACTTTAATGCTGAGGACGCCCACTTGCAGGGTGTCTCCGTCGTCAACTGCTAAGTCGAAGCGTGCTCTTGAAAGGTTGTGGGCAACTATTTTTCCGCCGAACATGGCTTTGAGTTCATAGTTTCCTGCGGTGTGGTCGGTGTGGCCATGCGTGTTTATGATGTATTTGAGTTTGAAAGCTTGCGCTTTTAGCACTTGGATTATTTCGCTTGCGTTAAAGCTTGAATCCACAACCGCCGCCTCTTTTGCGGGTTCATCCGCTATTATGTATGAGAAGTTGTCGCCGTGCTGCTGGATTTGCTTGAAGAACATTTCCCAACCTTCCTTGTTTTGTTTTATGCAGACGTTCACTTAAATCCTGTGCTGAACGCATTTCTCTTTTAGCCAAAAGTTGCCTGTAAACAGCCAGTTTTTTCTTGTGTACCACTTTGAGAAATGCGTTAAACATATTTGCAAGTTTTGCTTCCTAAGCAATCTTTTAAGGGCTACAGGTTAAAAGAGGTATCAGTGTCAGAAATGTTGAAAACAATAACTGACATGCTTGAAGCCATATTAAAGAATCCAGCGTACATCATGGTGGCTATCGGTTGCTTGGCAACGCTACTCGTGTTTCTTCTACCAATGAAAGTCGGCGCTCAAATGACGATAGGCGGCTTAGGACTCATTACTATAGCAGCTGGAATTCTAGTGCAAATCATCTGGCTAAAAAGCTAACCCATTATCCATTTTCTTTTTTCTTTAATCAATAGACTTAACTCTGATTCAGAAAGCAAGCATTGGTAAATATTCATAAAAAAATCAAAAACTCTAAAATTCTTTTTTAAAATATATACATTTCAGGTAGCCTATTTCTGGGAATTTTTTGATTATAACCGTATTTCGAAGTGGACTGTTTTTTCTTGGTCACAACTATGGAGATTTTGCTTTCAATTTTGCGCCAATGTTCAAGCGTTGTCCACAAAGACTAGAACACTTATGTGCAGTAAATCGGCGCTTTAAGTTTCAAGTGAGTAAGCATGAAAAACCAACCCCCTAAAATCTTGGTAATTGGTCTAGGCGAGATAGGCTATCACAACGCCGAATACATGTCTCAGCTTGGAGTAAACGTTGAAGGATACGATATAGATGAAAAAGCTGTTCAACTCGCACTGAACGATAAAATCATTTCAAGGCAGGCAGACTCGTTTGCTGGTTATGATTACTATTTGGTTTGTGTTTCCACTCACAACCCAAAGGACATGTTTGTTCCCTTTTTTGATGGACTCTTAGGCGTAGCTGAACGGCTTGCTGTTGAAGGCAAAGAGGGCGCGTTGGTAGCTATTGAAAGCACCATTTCAAGGGGAATGAGTAGAAGGGTTTGCGAGATTCTCCAGCACAGACTTCACGTTGCACATGTTCCTCATCGGTACTTTGGTGAAGAAAAGAAAGAGCATGGTGTTAGGCAATTGCGAGTCTTAGGTGGCTGCAAAGAATGCTGTGTCGCTGAAGCTTTCGAGTTCTACAACGATTTTCTTGACATCCCAATGCATATAGTAAAAACTGTTGAGGTAGCCGAGCTTACTAAGGTTCTTGAGAACACGCACAGGTTTTTAGAGATAGCGTTTGCTGAAGAACTCAAAATGTTTTGCGAAAACCAAGGCTTAGATTTTGAGGAGCTTCGAGCATCAATAAATTCGAAATGGAATGAAAACGTGTTAGAAGCACGTGAAGGCATTGGAGGCCACTGCTTACCAAAAGACACCAAGATGTTTCATGAGCTTTCAAAGGGGCTTTTGCCATTCTCAACCATTGCCGCAGCGATTAAATCAGATGAATTATTCAGGAAACGGTTAGAAAACAAGTTTAAGGTGCTTGTTTTATCCCCCGACGAGATTACTTTGCCACAGAAAAAGGAAGACTAACTAACAAAGGGGTTTTTCCTTTTGAATATGCGTGTTGCTGCAACACTTATTACAGTGATGGTTATTGCTGCAGGGTTAGCCATCGTTAGTCCTTTATTTCTGCCTTTGAATTCTGAAGTAAAACAGAAGGTCATGCTATGTTTTGATGTG
>CAYMLF010000070.1:0-10137 GCA_964391275.1 uncultured Candidatus Bathyarchaeia archaeon | reverse complement strand
TGGCAACCGACGCAATCAAAAGGTTCGGAGCATCAAACATCGAGGAGGCGGTGGTTTTTCCTGTGGCAACGGGAATGACACTTGCCCTTGCCCTGTGCGCCGCAAGAAGCCAAACTGGAGGCGGCGAGGTTGTTTACCCGCAAATTGACCTCTCCACGCCAATCAAAGCGATTCACCTTGTAGGTCTCAGGGAAAAGATAGTTGAGGGGCAAGTTTTCGGAGACGCAGTAAACGTGCCCCCAGAAGCGATAGAGGCAGCGGTAAACGAAAACACAGCGGCAATCCTGTCAACCACCACTTTTTTTGCCCCACGCGAACCAGACAAAATCAAACAAATCGCCAAAATCGCCCAAAACAAAAAAATCCCCCACATAGTAAACAACGCGTTTGGAGTGCAGAGCCGCAAAATCATGAAGCAAATCAAAGGCGCAATCGACGCTGGACGCGTAGACGCGGTTATCCAGAGCACAGACAAGAACTTTCTCTGCCCCGTTGGCGGTGCAATAGCGGCTTCACCCAACCAAGAATTCCTAAACGCCATGTCCCAAGTCTATGCGGGAAGAGCAACAGCCGCGCCCATAGCACAGTTTTTAGCGGCTATACTGTCGATGGGAGTAGACGGCTACGAAGAACTGAGAAGTCAGCAGGAGGAAAACCGAGGGCTCCTCGAGTCAGCGCTTAGAGAGGTTGCAGACAGGCATTCACAGCGGATACTGAACGTTTCCAACCCAGTTTCGGTGGCTATGACACTACAGGGAAGAGACGCCAAAAAAATAGGCAAAGCCCTCTACACGGCACGGGTTAACGGCGCAAGAGCACTAGAAAAAAGCGATTACGGAACATGCTGCCCCACGTACGTTTCATCCTACATCAACTTTGACGCTGGTATAGGAATGCAGAAAAAAGAAATCGTTTTAGCTACGGAAAGGTTAGACACCGTTCTTAAAACTGTCTCGTAGTGGCGGCGTCCAAGGGGAATCGAACCCCGAGACCTCGCGGACTCATCGGATTTGAAGTCCGATGCCAGGACCACCTAGCTGTAGGACGCCACAAACTCGGTCTACTGTGAAAAAGAGATGAAACAAATAATATACCTTGCTCAATAATTGTCCGCATTAACTGGCAACAAAAACCCAAAAAACAGTGGCAGCCGCAAGGATAGCCGCATATACCGACCAGCACTCGCCTGCTAATTCCAACACCAAACTGCGTTCTATCTACTTAACCGTCGCTTGACCAGCCGCTTTAGCCACAGAAACCGCCTGAGCCGAAGACTTACGCTTTAACATGTTCTCAAGAATTGGACGCAACTTTGCAGTTTCTGCTTGAATTTTTTCCTTACCCAACGCCTTCATTTCCGCGTCCATTTCCTTGATGACTTCAGCATAGCGTATTCCTTCCGCGGCTGAGACGTATTCCACTCGGAATCGTTCGGGACTCATGCCCAGCTTGATTAGCATTCCTTTAAGCGCGTCTGTTCGTGCTTTCATCTTATAGTTGCCGCTAATGTAGTGGCAGTCAAATGGCAAGTGGCAAGCGCCAATCAGCACCATACCTGCACCAAGCCTGAGCGCTTCTAAGATAAATTCTTTGTCAACTCTTCCAGAGCACATGACACGAACAACCCGCACACTTGCTGGGTACTCACATCTGCTGATGCCAGCTAAGTCTGCGCCTGCATAACTACACCAGTTACAAAGAAAAGCCATGATTTTTTGCTCAGGTTTCTCTTCAAGCGCAGCTCGAATTTGAGCCATAATTTGGGCGTCGGTGAAATGCATTTGAGTAATTGCGTGTTGTGGACATTCGGCAACGCAGGTTCCGCATCCATGGCAACTTGCGGTGATGATGCTTGCTGGCTTACCCTTTTCAAACCTGATTGCACCATACGGGCACTTGTCAACGCATAACCCACAGCTCTTGCATTTAGCTTCATCGACAACGGAGATTATAGGTTCAATCTTCCATTTAGTTTTTGAAAGAACCGTGGCCGCTCGCGCCGCTGCACCGCTTCCCTGAGAAACACTTGACGGAATATCCTTTAAGCCCTGACAGGCACCTGCGTAGAAGACACCGTCAGTGGGTGCATCCATGGGTTTTAGTTTAGGGTGGCTCTCCATGAAGAAGCCGTCTGCGCCTCTTGACAAGTTAATTATGCGTGCAATGTCTGCTGAGCCTTGCTTGGGTATGGCTGCGGTTGCTAAAACAACCATTTCAGCTTCGATTTCGATTGGCTGACCAAGGAGGGTATCTTCTGAGTGCACTGTCAGGTTGTGTGTGACCGGGTCTTCGTCGATTCGGCTGACTCTGCCGCGGATGAAATTTACGCCTCGCTCCCGTGCTCGGTCATAGAATTCTTCATATCCCTTGCTGGGACTACGTATGTCCATGTAAAAAACGTAGACTTCCACGTCTTCCTTGTACTTCTCCTTAATCTGAACCACATGTTTGAGCGTGTACATGCAGCAAAAGTTGCTACAGTAGGGGTACTTATTTTTGTCTCGGCTGCCAACACATTGGATAAAAACCATTCTATGTGGTTTCTTTCCGTCTGATTGACGAATGACTTTGCCACCTGTGGGACCTGCCGCAAGGATTAATCTTTCAAATTCCATGCTGGTTATTACGTTAGGATATTTCCCGTAGCCAAGCAATGGCATATCATAGGGTTCGTAAACGTCAAAGCCTGTGGAAACGATGATTGCGCCAACTTCAATATCTACTTCTACATCTTTCTGTTCAAAGTCGATGGCTTTTCGGTCTCCGCATTTTTCTGTACATTTAAAGCATTCAATGCAGTAGTCCTTGTTGATGGCGTAGATTAAGGGGACTGCTTGGTCAAGTGGAACGGAGATAGCTTTGCGTGTGCCCAAGTTGAGGTCCCATTCGTTAGGGTACTCGATTGGGCAAACATCTTTGCATTCACCACAGCCAGTGCACTTTTCAGGGTTAATGTATCTAGCTCTTTTTCGAATCTTAACCTTGAAGTTGCCAATGTAACCATCAACCTTAACGAGGTCGCTGTAAGCAAAAATTGTGATGTTTGGGTGTCTTGCGCAATCCACCATTTTTGGTCCTTCAATGCAGATGCTGCAGTCAAGTGTTGGAAAAGTTTTATCTAAAGCCGCCATGTGCCCGCCAATGCTCTGGGTGTTCTCAAGCATATACACTTTGAAACCCATTTCTGCAAGGTCTAAAGCGGCATTCATTCCTGCAATTCCACCTCCAATAACAAGCGCCTTGTTGGTTACTGGAACTTCAATTGTTTGAAGCGGCATCAAAAATCGTGCTTTTGCAACTGCCATGCGAACCGTGTCTTTTGCACGTTCCGTTGCTTCCTGAGGCGTATTTTGGTGGCACCATGAAGCGAACTCCCGGATATTAGCCATCTCATAATAAAACGGGTTCAAACCTGCTTCGCTAACGGTGCGTCTAAAAGTGGGTTCATGCATTCTTGGGCTGCAAGCGGCAATGACGACACGATTAAGTTTCTGCTGTTTTATCGCTTTTCTGATTTCTTCTTGTCCTGGGTCAGCACATGTATACCGGTTATCTTTAACGAAAACCACATCAGGTATGGTCTTTGCGTATTCGACTACCTGTTTAATGTCTACTGTTCCAGCGATGTTTAAACCGCAGTGGCAAACAAAAACTCCAATACGTAAGGGTTCGGGTTGATTGGCTGCTTGGTTCGTTTTTTGTGTTTGTGGATTGCTCATTCTACAACCTCCTCAACAACAATTCTTCTTTCAACTGCAACCCTTCTTTTTGGGCGCGGTGGCTTTCAAAGAGAGGCATCAATTTTTTTAATAGAAATCATTAATTTTTTTGATGAGATATAAAGATTCCTTGAAACAAGCAGTGATTCACATGGAAAACAAGAACTGTTAATCGTTCATCATACTAAATAACATTTCAATAACATCATGCGCAAAAACTGTCCAGTCTCTGCACTACCCAAAATTAACCTCAAAACCCATAGCTCTGATTAAAAAAATAATAGATTTGGAAAAAGGGATTATTCGGCAGGTTTTGCCGTAGGAGCAGAAGCCGCCGCCTTACGTTTCAGCATATTCTCCAGTACAGGACGAAGCTTCGCGTTCTCCGCCGCTATCTTCTCCTTCCCCAACGCCTTAAGTTGACCAGACATCTCCTTAACAATGCTGACGAACTTCTCGCCTTCAGCAGACGACACATAGTCAACCCTAAGCCGCTCTGGACTCAATCCAAGCTTCTGAAGCATACCAGCCAAAGCATCCATACGCATCTTCATCCTAGCATTTCCAGAGATATAGTGGCAATCACTGGGAAGATGACAAGCAGTAATTAGCACGCCTGCAGCACCCAACTTAAACGCCTCAATCACGAAGTCTCGATCTACCCGCCCCGTACACATGACCCTAATCGCCCGTGTCGTTGCAGGGTATTCAAGCCGGCTCGTCCCCGCTCGGTCCGCGCCGGCGTAACCTCACCAGTTACACATAAACGTTAGTATCTTGTCCTCTGGATCCCTTTCCAGAGCGGCTCTGATCTGCGAAACCAACTGTTCATCGGTGAAGTGCATCTGTGTTATAGCGTCTTGTGGGCATTCAGCAACGCATGTTCCGCAGCCATGGCACTGAGCAGCGTTAATTTGGGCTGGTTGACCCTCAGGCGCAGCTATGGCTCCATAGGGGCAACTTTTCACGCAGATACCACACTTTGCCTTAACATTTCGGCATTTATCGGGGTCAACTACCGAGACAATCGGCTCAATCAGCCATTTCGGCTGTGAAAGAATAGTTGCCGCCCTCGCCGCAGCACCGCTTCCCTGCGCAACACTGTAAGGAATATCTTTTGGTCCCTGACAAGCACCTGCTAAGAATACGCCGTCCATAGGCGTATCCATCGGTTTAAGCTTGGGGTGACTCTCCATAAAGAACCCGTCTGGACCCCGCGTGATGTGCAAGATGCTGGCTAATTCTTCAGCGCCCTTGCTGGGTATCGCGGCTGTGCTTAGCACAACCATTTCCGCTTCAACCTCAATAGGCTGCCCCAGCACCGTGTCCTCAGCGCGAACAATCAGGTTCTTGGTCTTTGGGTCTTCAAGAATCTGCGACGGCTTACCCCTGATGAAATTGATTCCCTTTTCGCGGGCTCTGCGGTAAAATTCCTCGTAGCCTTTCGATGGAGTGCGAATGTCCATGTAGAAAATGTAAACTTCCACGTCGTCATGATAGTGCTCTTTGAGCAGGATAGCTTCTTTTAAGCCGTACATGCAGCAGAAGCCTGAACAGTACTCAAACTTGTTAACGTCCCTTGAACCCACACATTGAATGATAGCAACGGTTTTCGGCGTCTTTCCATCAGAAGTGCGTGTCACATGCCCAGTCGTGGGTCCGCCAGCCGTGATGAGCCGCTCAAACTCTAAAGCTGTAACCACGTTATCGTATCTGCCATAACCGTACCTGGCGTCTTCAACTGGCTCATAGATGTCACATCCAGTGGCAACAATGATTGTTCCAACGTCCAAGTAGACCTCTTCAGGTTTCTGGTCAAAATTGATAGCTTTCCTTGTGCCACAAACATCCACACACTTGAAGCACTCAATACAGTAATCCCTGTTAATCGAGTAAACCAAAGGCACAGCCTGATCAAACGGAATAGAGATGGCTTTACGCACGCCCAAGTTCTTATCCCACTCATTAGGATACTCTATCGGGCAAGCGTCTTTGCATTCACCGCAGCCAGTGCATCTGTCGTCGATAACGTACTTTGGGTTCTTGCGAACTTTAACTCTAAAGTTACCTACAAAACCCTCCACGCTAAGGATGTCCGCGTTGGATATTACCTGGACCTTAGGATGGCGCATTACCTCCACCATCCTAGGTCCTTCAATTCATATGCTGCAATCCAGTGTTGGGAAAGTCTTGTCGAGCTGTGCCATGTGGCCTCCTATGCTTTCGTTCTTCTCGACAAGGTAAACTTGAAAGCCCATGTTTGCTAAGTCCAGAGCAGAGTTGATGCCGGCGATGCCTCCGCCGACGACCATGGCGTTTTTGGTTACTGGAACCTCCATGGTTTTCAGAGGCTTAAGCAGCCTGACTTTAGCCACAGCCATCTTTATGGTGTCTTTTGCTTTTTCCGTGGCTTGTTCGGGAGCATTAGGATGGCACCAAGAGGAGAACTCGCGTATGTTTGCCATTTCGAAAACATAGGGGTTTAATCCTGCTTCACTTACGGTTTTCCTAAAGGTCGGCTCATGCATTCTTGGGCTGCAAGCGGCTACGACGACACGGTTCAGTTTGTGTTCTTTTATTGCCTTTCTGATTTCTTCTTGTCCCGGGTCAGCACATGTGTACCGGTTCTCTTTCACAACGACGACGTCAGGTATAGTTTTGGCGTATTCAGCTAACTGTTTAACGTCCACTGTTCCAGCGATGTTTAAACCGCAATGACAGATGAAGACTCCTACACGCGGAGCCTCTGGCTGTTTTGGAACTTCTGGCTTTTGTGTTTCTGGATTGCTCATTCTAACACATCCTCAATAATTATTCTGTTTCTACCGCTTCTCTTTTTTTTCTGAGCAGTAGTTGATATAAGCATTGCTTGATAATAAAGCCCGTTTTGCCATAAATCACATTGGGCTGGTGAATTAATCATTTATTTAAACCTCCTCGGTGAATCTTCTTGCGACTACGTCGCGTCTTTTTTGGGCTGCCGTGGCTTTAAGTTCTTTTACTGCATCCACTGGGCTGGTGATTCGCTCAAGGGCTTTGTTCCATGCTCCCGAGTGGACTGGTGCATGACTGATTTTGCCGCGTTTCAAAGTTAATGCTCCATCAACTGGGCAAGCAACTTTGCATGCGCCGCAGTAAGTGCAGTATAACTCGTTAACGTAAACTTTCCCATCTTCCCCAAGCATCAGTGTGCCAGTGATTGGGCACACGTCTAAGCAGTCTTGGCAACCCTCTGGGCATTTTTCTTGGTTTATAGCGATTTTGCCTTCGAAGGTTTTTTTGACTTTTATTGCGTCTGATTGGCATTTGTACTCGCATATTCGGCAGGTTGGGCAACTGTCTTTTTTGATGTCTACGGTGATTTGGACGCGTTGCTTTTGGGTGGGCGTTAAGGCGTCCATGTTCTGGACTGGTTTGCCGTCGAATCCTATCTTTGAAACTCTGATTAAGTGAAGTGGACATGCTGTTTCGCATTCAAGACATTCTTTTTGGCATTTATGCGTGTCCACGGTGATTTCTCGGGTTAAGGTTGGGAAGGTTTCTTTTGCCAGCAGGTTTAGGTCGTGGTTGCCGTTTAGGGTTACTTTGATTGCGCCGTATGGGCAGGTTACGTCGCAGATGCCGCAGAAGTTGCATTTGGATAGGTCAACGTCTACTTTGGGTTTTTTGGCTTTTTCGCCTGCAACTTTGGGTTGTTTTTCAACTTTTATGGCTTCTTTTGGGCAGGCTAAACTGCAGATTTGGCATCCTACGCATTTGGACTTGTCAAGGGTGAGTTTGTAGTTTTTTACTTGAAGCGCCCACTCTAACGTTTGCGTGTCTGGTGTGTCTTTCTTTATGCTTTTATACGGCGTTTCCTTTACCCCCAAGAGTAGATTGGTTACCTAAACAAACTTGTTTTAACGCCTGATAGGTTTGTTAGGTGTTTGAATGCAGTGATGTTGATATAAATATTGCTTGATAAAAAGTTATGTTCCATGAAGAATCTTTTTGGAAATGGCGTGGATAAGTGGTTGCTGTAAGTTGTTTAACGCTTGCTGTTTGTGAAAGGGTTGGGGATGGGATTTAGGTCTAATTTACGCTAAATTGCTGTTTTTTGTGGTTTTTTGGAGTATTTTAGCGCTTATTGGCGTTTTTTGGACTATCTGAAGGATAGCTGTGATTTTTTTCTATACCCCCCTTATATAAAGCCGTATATGGAAACGTATGCGCAAAAGCAGGAGTCAACATAGAAACGGCGAGGTCTCTCTGCGCTGACCCCCCCTCCCTTATATAAAGCAATGTTGAAACCTGAAGAGGCAACAAAATGCACAGCCCAAGCTTCACTGCAGTCACACCTAATAACCGAGGAAACGCAAATTAGCCCTGCCATGTTATATACCCATTACACCAATTATAATTAGCGACTTAGTTTAAGAGGTAGAGCAAAAAATGACCGCAAGGTTAGCCAAGATTTTGACTCTGGCCATTTTAGTCACAATTATTATTGTCGGAGGCAGCTTGGCATTAGGACACTTTGCATTATGGCAACCAACCCCCAGTACTTCACCTATTTCGCCCGTGCAAGTATCAAACAATTATAGAGGAGTCTCCATGGTACAATCGCCTGACGGAGGTTACGTTATAGCAGGTTCCTATTTGGTTAAGATTGATTCGTCTGGAAATGTACAATGGAACAAAACCTATGGCGGAGGTTCTGTTGTACTGACTTCTGACGGAGGCTATGCCATAGCTGGTTCATCCAGTTTTGCCAATGGCAGCAGTAATATTTACCTAATTAAAACTGATACGCTTGGAAACATGAATTGGAATAAAACTTATGGAGATAACGTTGATTTTGGGTCTATGATTCAAACTCCGGATGGCGGATACTTGATAGTTGGTGATGAAAACTTGTTTGGTACCCATGGAAGGGATATTTACCTGCTTAAAACAGACCCCTCTGGAAACATGCAATGGAATAAAACCTATGGAGACACTCATTATGAGGCTGGTTTTTCTGTTGTTCAATCACCTAATGGAGGTTATGTGATAGCCGGATCACAAGGTTCTAACGTTTTTGTGGTTAAAACTGACTTGTCTGGAAATATGATTTGGAATAAAACCTTTAGCCCAAGCGTTGGGAATTCTGTTATTCGATCGTCTGATGGTGGATACGCGATTGTTGGAGCAACAGGCTTTGATGTTTATTTAATTAAAACTGACTCGTCGGGAAATATGCAGTGGAGCAAGACTTATGGCGGAAATGGCACTGACGAGGGAACCTATGTTATCCAAACACCTGATGGAGGATACGCATTCGTTGGCTCCCTGTCTTCTCGTGTTGACATAGACGTTTATTTTGTCAAGACAGACTCTTACGGAAACATGTTATGGAATAGAACCTATGGCGGGAACCACACTAGCTATTATGGGGAATGTTATTATGGGGAATCTATTGTTCAATCGTCGGATGGAGGATACTTGATAGCTGGATACACAAGGTCTAAAGTTGTAGGTAGCAATGCCATTCTTTATGTGGTTAAAACTGATTCCTCAGGAAATAAGCTGTGGAGTAAAACCTACTAGAAACAAGTAGCCAAAAGGGTCGCATCTCAGCCTCGCTATATTCAGTTATGTTGACCTAGCGCTATTTGCGCTTGCTTTTGATGCCTTAGTACGCCTGCAAAAACAATTAATCCTAAAATCAAGAAAACAATCCCAAGATAGAAATACAGATTATCATTCGCCGTTTGAGTAACATACTGTGTTTCAAAAGTGTAAGTAACCAAGTATTCATCGAAATAGTGAACCTGTGCAAATGCTCCCCCATACATTGCATTAGTTATTACTGCAACATAATCGCCTGATTCTGAAACATTATACGAAACTTCACCATTCTTTCTTGCCCACCCTGCAGCTTCATAAGCAATTCCATTTTTGTTTGCCCACTCGGTAGCATCAGGAGTATTTCCAGTACCCTGAGTGTGTGGAAGAGTCGACTGGAAGTTGGCAAATTGTTCCTCTGTAAAAATGTAAACACCAAGAGAGATGTCTGCATACCATGTCACATGAAGAGTTTGTCCCTCAGTGACATTAGCGGTAGAAAGATAGTAGTAAGTGACGGCGGTAGGTTGGAGTGGCGGGTAGAACATATTACCGTTGAGAATAGAATAGTTCAGTGAGGCTATAGAACGGGAATGTGGGATGCTTACTTGGATGGGTTTTTGGACTAAAACAGTATGCGGAAAAGTAAAGTTAGCAAAAACAAAAATGATGCCTATTAATAAAACAGCGGTAGAGACAATTTTGAACTTATTACACCGAATATTCAAAGCTTTATTATAATAGGCAAGAAGCTTCCGTGCCCGTTTATGGTAAATTAGAACCGCCGCACTAGCAAAAGCTAAGAGCACTCCGCAACCCACCACTATCAAAG
>CAYMLF010000069.1:0-10212 GCA_964391275.1 uncultured Candidatus Bathyarchaeia archaeon | reverse complement strand
TGGGTCATAGAGGGCAGTGACAGATGCCAGCCGTCTGACTCTTCAATCGCCCAAAAAAGCCCTTCGGGAAGGGCGTTGCTGCTGTTGGTTGTGATTAGGCTATGGGTTGAGTTGGCTTTAGTGTTTTCTATCCATCGCGTGATGAATGCTGAGTGACCGCCACCAGTGTACACTTCTGTTGCCACATGCAGCACATGCATTTTGAGGCTGTTCTGCCTTGTTTTATAGGGGTAGTCTACATGCGTTTTCAAGGAGGGATTTATTTTTTCCGCGATTTTTAAGAGCAGTTCTTCTAGCTGTCTGCTAACATAGAATCCCGGGTGTCTAACGGATGCAAGGTGCGCGGCTGTTTGAGCCCAAGCTATGGCAGTATTCAAGTTGCCCTTTTCAAAAGTTGCTTCTGCCTTAGCTATTGCACGGTTGAATAGTTTTTGGCTTTGAATTATCGTTTTTTCGGAACTGTTTTCAGCCAAATGCCTGGAGCCTCAATTAGAGGTCTATTTGGTAAATGTCATACATGACTGAACCAGCGTTGAAGGCTTCCTTACGCGCGATTAAGCCCAAATTGAGCACTTGACCCATCTGCTCAGTGGATATCCCAAAATCATAGTACAACTTTGACTTGTACACTTCCTTAATCAGGTAATCCTCAACTAAGTCTTGTGCGCCTAAGCTTCTGCCTTCCTTCGAGTTAGCCGCGTACTGCGTGTGGGCAACGTTGCGGCTTTCATAGACAATCACGCCTGCAAGCATCTGCTCGCCCTTAAAAGCACCGTACATTTTAATGTTGTCAGGAAAACGGTTTGCCAGCAAAGTCATTTCCTCGGCTGTATGCACTGGTTTTGTGTTATGGCGTTCGCTTAAGGCTTCAGCGACGATTTGCATGAACGCTTCAAAATCAGTGCTTTGTTGGACGGTGATTTTGTGTTTTTGGGCTTTTTTTATGCTGCCTCTCCTGTTGTCGCTGAACTCATGTAGGCTGGGCAGGTGGATGCAGGAGGAAGCGTTTCGAGCGATAAGTTTGGCGTTATGACGAAACAGCGCGTACAGATCCTCGTTGGCTGGAACCACATGGTAAATGTATGGCACCGCTTTGTACACGAGGGTTTTTACGCCTATGCTTTTGCAGTGGTTGATTAAGGCGTCGAAGATTTGCAGTGTCGCCGCCGTTTTCGTGCTACATTCAGCGATTAAGCCGCCAAAAGTTAAGCCTTGATGACTAAAGAGCGTGTCATCATTGATGTTTGCGGGCATCAGTCCTGCAAGTTGACCTTTGCGGTAAAACATCAATGAATGGTCTTTGAAGCGGTCGGCGTGGTATTCCATGTAATTGCGGTTGAATAAAAAAACGCCGTTCTTGGAGCTTGAAACATAGTTGTCCCATATAGCACGGTCTTTAGAAGTGTAGGGTGTTATGCTGATGTTATTGTCGCCGCTCATTGTCAGCACCTATATTTGCGCTGTTCCCGCGATGAATGGCTCAACATTCTTGTTAGGCAATGGCTTGGCTGGGTTGCCAACGTAAATTCTACCAGATTCAGTATTCTTCAAGACCACAGCGCCTGCGCCGACGATTGTATCTTTGGCGATGATAGTTTTGTCGTTTACGCAGCTGTTGACACCTAAAAAACAGTTTTCGCCGATGCAGCAAAAGCCCGAGATGGCAACATGTGAAGCGATAAAACAGTTATCTCCCACAACTGAGCGGTGAGCAACTGAACTGCCAGTCCAAATAGTGACGTTGTCTCCGATTTTTGAACCCCGTTGAATGGTTACGCCTTCAAAGACAAAGCAGTTTTCGCCAATCTCCACGCCTTTACCTATGGATGCTTTTGGGCTGATGTATGAGCAGGGTTTGAAGCCTTTCTCTTTGGCAATTCTAAGCAGTTTTGCTCTGAGGCGGTTTAGCATTGTGTAGGAGACAGCGATGAAAACCCTGCATTCTTTGGGGTTGTAAGTCTTCTCCAACTCCTCAAGCGCAACAACAGGCAAGCCAAAAAGTGTCTGGTTCTTTAGGAACTTTTTTTCGGTGCTAAAGGCGACTACTTCAAAGTTTGTGTCAGCAGTGAAGTACTCGTAAGCTAATTCTCCTGTCTCTCCATCGCCGATAATCACTAGTTTTTCTTTATTTTGGGTCATTCTGTATCATTTTCTTAAAAGTTTCATAGTCTCGAATGTAGTCGGATTCCTCGTATGGCGCAGAAACAAGCGATAGTGCAATGGAGTTTGAAGAAAAGTTTTCCAGTTCTCGCCAAACGCCAGGAGGAATATACAAACCATAATGAGGTCGATTCAAAAAGTAAGCTTGCTTGTTTCTGCCGTCGTCCAAAATGACGTCAAAGCTGCCGCTTAACGCGATAATAATTTGTTCCAGCGCTTTGTGGGCGTGACCGCCACGTGTAGCCCCGCTGGGAACGTCATAAAGGTAGTATACGCGTTTTATTTGGAAAGGTATCTGATTTTGTTCTTCGATAAATGAGAGGTTTCCTCTTGAGTCGTTGATTTTGGGAAAATAAATCAATTTACACCTTTCTATTGACAAGTTTTTCACCTTAAACACGCTGATTTGCAGCGTCAGGATAAGTTAATGATGACTCATATTTCCACGCTTCAAACGTATAACGGCTAATGCCAAGTTTTGAAGGAACAAGATATAGCGGCAGGGGAAGTCTAATTCGAACAAATTTTTCCTGCAATTTTTTAGGAGACATTTCTGTTTTAGCCCAATGACTTAGACGATTTTGCCAAAGATACCTAAAATTTTTCAAGCTCCATAATAACGCTTCAACGTTGGCAAAAATAACTGCCAAGTTTTTCTTACGTAGAAAAAACAGCGAGTTAACTGCTATAGAGAAAACGTTCACTAAAGCACCTTTGGCTAAATCATTGATTTCGTAGTAGACATCAAACATTAAACAAATTTTGGCTTTAAGTAGATTGTAGGTTGTACGTTTAAGGTTCCATGCGCTTGTAGCTCCTTGGATGTGACGAATCTTTGAGTTGGAAACGGTAACGACTCTCTTGTTTGCCAACCACACTTTAAATGAGAGCAACGTGTCGTCGTAGAAGAAGGGTATGGTTGGGTCAAAGAGTCCTATTTGCTCTATTAGTCTGCGGCGTGTAATCATAGAAGCGCCTGAAGCAGCGGAGACTTCAAAGATTGGCTTCAGCTTTAGGTTGCTGTTCTTGTTTTCTGCTAAACCATACTTTTGCACTAGATAATCGCTGTAGAGCCAGCCTGCAGTTTGAATTGTTTGCCCATCAATCATTAGGATGTTGCTTTGGGCTAATCCAATTGAATCATCTGTCTCTAAAGCGTTCACCAAATGTATAAGCCATTGGGAATCCACAACTGTGTCATTGTTTAAAAATACAATCAAATCGCCTTTTGCATGGTTAAACCCGAGGTTGTTTCCGCCGCTAAAACCCAAATTTTCCTTGCTCTGAACCAACCGCAATCGCGTGTCGCTGCCGAATGCTTGTAGAGCGTTTTTCACGCTCAAATCGGTTGAGGCATTATCAACTAGCAGCAACTCGAAGTTTTGGTAGTCGTTTTTCAAGACAGAGGCTATGCAATCATCCAGATAGCGTTCGCCATTGTAGTTTAGAATTATTATGGAAACAAACGGTTGAGGTCTAAACATGTAGGTCACGCTTGTCCTAATTTATGGAGCCTCTTGAGGTCAGTGAGCGGCGAATATGAAATTCCTAGCGTCTTGTAGATTACCCATTTGGCGCCGATGATGTTACCTAAAAATATGCCTTCAATTTTTCGCGTGTAATACTTGACATTCTCGTTGAGGTGTTTGATGCTGTGTACTGTACGAACGATGTCAGATGTTAATTTGCTCAACAAGGAAAACTGGGGTTCAACACGGTATAAACGGTAAAAAAGCAGTTCAGCCTCTACAGCCCATAACAAATCAGATCGTGGATTGAGGTAGTCACGGCTTGACGTTCGTCCATGGACAATATGGTATACTTTGACGTTTGGGCTGTAAATCATGCCGGGTCCATGCTTAAAAACATGCCAGCTAAGCATCATTTCCCAAGCACAACCTAAAACTGTATCAGAAGACAAGTTGATGCTCCGCAAGATTTCGCCTTTAATAGCCATTGATGGCCCCCTAAGTAAGGCTCTTGCAGCTCCACGCTTGCGTGAATACTCGTTGTTTCCGCGTTCGTAAATCAGTCCTGAATTAGAAATGGAATTCTTGTAATTTTCCAGTCCTTGGAGGGGGCGACCGAAGAGAGCAAACTCGAAATGTGAAAGGACTGAGGGTATTTCTTCTTCTTCAATTATTTGCATTTCACTTTTTTTGAAAAACACAGGGTAAGAGTCGCCGGTTACGCTGATAACATCAATGTTTTGGAATAATTTTACGGTTTCCTCAAGCCAATCTTCAGCAGGTATTGCATCGTCATCAAGTAATGCAACAATGTTTCCAGACGAGTTTTTTGCGCCTAAAAAGTAAGCGTCTACAATGTGCCCCTTTGTCTGTTGGATTACCTTGATTTTTAACTGTGTTGATGCTTGCTTGAGAAGTTCTTCTGTGCCATCCCCTGAGGGCTTCACCACCACTACAACATCAAAGTCTTTGAAGGTCTGACGTGCAAGCGCTGAAAGCAAATATGGAAGGATTTTTGACCGCCGATATGTTGGAATCACTACAGTAACAGCAGTCATGATTGGAACCAAAATTCCGTTTACAAGAAAAAGCCGTATCAAGGGTGACGAGCATAAAACACATGCAACCCACCCATCACGTTAAGGAAGTATTGTTCAAATCTTGCAACCCAAGTGTATAGTTTTTCTTCAAACACTGCATTTAAACGCCAAAATAGGAACGGACCCAACCACAGGTTACTTTCAGTAATTGTAAGCAGTGAGCCTATGTCATAACTGCTAACGATTCTAAATCCGCTGTTTTCAAGTTCACAGGCAACTTTTTTCTTGTCAAAATAAA
The DNA here is from genome assembly GCA_964391275.1 of uncultured Candidatus Bathyarchaeia archaeon. Taxonomy (GTDB): domain Archaea; phylum Thermoproteota; class Bathyarchaeia; order Bathyarchaeales; family Bathycorpusculaceae; genus Bathycorpusculum. The sequence continues at coordinate 5,245 of CAYMLF010000069.1, read as the reverse complement.
GCTGTTCAGCGGGGCCATGAAGGAAGTATTTGGTAACTAAATTGGAGCGCCAAAAAGCCAGCGCTAATAACCCTGTAGGCTTGAGCACTCGATAGTATTCAGAAAAGACTTTGTCCGCATAAACAAGCGGTATATGGTCAATCGTGCTTAGATCAAGCACTAAATCGAATTTTTCAGATGCAAACGGCAGGTTTTGGCAAGCAGCCTGTGCCACGTTTGAGTTTTTCAGCCGGTTTTTTGCTAGGTGGCAGATTGTTTTGGAAAAGTCAAAGCCTACAGCCTCAACATTCAATAGGTTGCCCAGAATGTCACGGGTGGTTTCTACGCCTTCGTTCCATAAATCAACTTTTAAAATGTGCAAGTCGTCGGTGGATTTGAGCTGTCCAAACGCACGATTCGTCATCTGCTGGTAGAACGATTTGATGTATTGATGTGTCCATTGTTGAGTGTTTTTACGTTCTATTGTATAGTTGACTACACAGTTGTCCCAGTACAGCATGCTGCCTAAACATGCAGCCAGATGGTTGCTTGCAGTTGGCTTGTAACACGTTGACATGGCTGTCACCTGAAAGCTATTTAGTGTTTTCCATGCGTACTTCGCTTCCGCCGTTGGAGTAGATAATGTTGGTTTGGTTCAGGACAAGGTCAAGAGTGCCATTCCATGATTGCGGCTCATAATGTATACTAATATAGCTAAGGTAAGCGTACTGGCCTGGGTAGAGAACTGTGTCGTTACGAATTTCAGAGACATACCCGCGATAAACCAGCCCGTAAGCCGTCAGCGACGTGAAAAAGCCGTTGTCAGCAGTTATGTTGTTCTGGTATGGAACGTTTGAATGTAGCCATTGGGCGCCGTAGACGCTAAAGTCGTCAATATAGCCGAAGTCACCGTAAAGCCTCAAGGGGTTCATGCGGTCTTTACTCAGTGGGATGGACCAGCTGTCGGATTTTGTGATTTCATACATGTAGTTTGTTTGGAACAAGAAATAAGGAACCAGAATAACGATAGCGAGAAGCGAGACTGCAAGGGGTTTTTCTTTTTTAGCGATGAATTTAACGAACATCCAGATGCCGACTATGCAGAAGGGCGCCAGCAAAGTTAGCAGTATGTGGTAGTACCGTGTCATGTTCAATGTGTTGGCTAAGCCTGGCACGATTGTTAATGCAGCTAAAAACAGCATAGCAACTAGGCTGAATACAGCGTAGTCTCGGTCAAAGCGGAATTTTGTTTTACGGGTTATTAAGCCTACAAAGCCTATGAGTATGAATATTTCAGTGAGGTAAGCAAAAAATCGGCTGATAGTGTTTAGCAGCGAAGGCGACCCAGCTAATCCTAAGCCAGTTAAGACGCTTGTGCCTCGGCTGAGTGGATTAAAAAATTCGCCCAGTTGATTGTAAACGTAGCCTGTAAATGTTATGAAGCTGTCAAAAACTAGTGAACCTGAAGTGTAGATGTACCAGCAAAACATGGCTACAAAAAAGAACACTACCATGCCTAACTGCAGGTTTACGCTGGGACGCTTAAAGAACCATGCGGACGCTAACCAAGCAGCAAAAATGAGCACCAAAAAAATTTCAGACAAAGCATAATGTGAAAAGATTAAGCCAAAACTGAAGATTACGAAGGCAAAGTATTTGCTTTGCAGCTTAATTGTTTTGTTCAAAATAACGATTAATAGAAGTACGAAAAAGAGTTCGGCGATGGATTGACGGTTTAACGCCATCATTTCAGTGAAAAAGGTTGATTGCGCCATAAACAGGAAAGCTGCGAAGAAAGCGTATTTTTTGCCAATGTAGGGTTGCCAAAGCAGGTATAAGCCTATGGGTAGCAACGAGAAAATCAATGGGTAAACAAGCTTGTACACCCATGTAGGGTCCATTCCAAGCATGTTGGAGTAAACAGTTGGTAGCACAGTCACGCTTAGCATGGCATTCATTCTGCCCAGCGGCTGGTCGCCTGCGGCAAAGGGCAAAACAGGATGCCAGTAAGAATTCATTTGAGTCATTCTGAACGTGAATAACTCAACTGGAGAGTCCCCGCCGTAAGGCACGATGTAGTCTGATATGAGCGAAAAATGAAGCAGAAGAGCCAAAGCAATCATGAATATGGCGATGGGATAGATTTTTTCGACAGCTGGTTTGTCAAAGACGGCTAAGGCAATAAACAGCAGAGCAACAGCGGTTATCATCAGCAGCAGTATAGTGTTGTCGCCTGAAACGTTCACAGCATATGTACCTACAACGCTTAGCAGAGGCAAAAGAGCCAAAACAAAAACGAACGGCGAAAACTTGACGCCTGCAACTGTCTCTGGCAGTTTAACCCCGTTGCTTCCAGCCCTAAACTGGGCAATGACAGCACCTGCCAGAATAAGCGTGTTTAAAAACAGCGAAACCGGCAAAGTGGAAAGCGGCAGGTTAAGACCAAAGCCCACGCCAAAAGTGTTGAGTATCAAGCCCGCTACCATCAGGAAAGCGACGCTGAAACCGACTGACAGCAAAATAGATTCTAGCGTGCCAAGCTTGTTTAATTTTAAAAGTTTAATTGTGATTAACCCTGGAATAAAAGTAAGGTAAACTAAACCTACAACTTGGCGAACAATTGAGAAGTCAAGAAAAAGGGCAAAGTACATTATGACTTGCAGAAAGAACACTATGCCCAAGAAATGCTGTGAAATGAAATTTTTGTTAAACTCCAAAGGCTTCGCCAACGTGACTTTAAAGAATTGAACGGTAAACAGCCGTCATTCTTGGTGCAACCGAGCGGATGTCAAAGTCTTTTACTGTTTTTGAGCCGTTAACTGCAAGTTTTTCGCGCAGTTGCTTATCTTGTAGCAGACGGATTATTGCGGATGCGAGGGCTTGAGCGTTTTGCGGCTGCACTAGCAAACCGTTTTCTTCATGCTGAATGGTTTCTTTCATGATGCCGAAGTCAGGCGCTATAACAGCTAAGCCTGCTGACCACGCTTCAAGCGAGGCGATATAGCCAAAATTTGTTGCGATAAAAATGTCGCTTTGCCAAAGAAAACGTTTCACGTCAGTTTGTTTACCCATCAGAATTACTGTTTGTTCCAAGTTTAATTCCTGAACTAACTGTTTTAAATGTTCAAATAATCTGCCGTAGCCTATAATGTACAGTTTAGCGTTTGGAAACTCTTTGTGCACATACTTGAAGGCATATATGGGTAAGTCTGGATTTGTTACTTTCTCTAGTCTGCCAACGTAAATCGTGAGGTCGCCTGATGCGCTTGAGCCGGCGCTGGGGTTTTTGAAGTAGGGTGTGTCAACAAAATTCGTGATTAAATGGCTTTTATCTGCAAACCCAATGCTTTGCAAAATGCCTAAAACCTCTTTTGAATAAGTGGTTATTGCTGCTGATTGAGCAAGAACTTGCTTCACTGGCTCCGACCTCAAGGGCATTCCGCCATGCAAGGGATCGCCTACGAAACTGCCATGCAACGTGACAACCAGCGGCTTATGGTAACGTTGGCTCAGGTAAACGCCAAGCTTGATGTATTCTAAATCAGCCCAGATTCCATGGATGTGGAAGAGGTCTGCGGTTTGAATGGTTTTCCATCCTTGGGCTTCCTGGCAGAGGCTTGCAAGCTTTAGCTTTTCAAGGTATTTTGGCTGCCGTTTAAGCGAGTACATGAAGAAGCCGTTGATTAAGTCGACGGGGCGTGGTCCAAGCCGGTAAACCTTGATGTAGCCTGCGTCTTCAACTTTTTTGATGTTTTTGGTTAAATGCATGATTTGAGTGCGTCCAGTAACTAGTGAAAAATCAATTTCCTCTACTCTGTGTAGGTAGCGGGATAAACCCATGATGTAGCGTTCTAACCCGCCGATTTCTAGAGGCCAGAAGCGTTCCCAAACATGACAAACATGCAAACCAAAATTACCTCAGCAATTCAAATATTGAGAGAAAAGCTCCATAAACCGCTCCGAAAAGCTCTGGATAGAAAAATTCTCTGCAATCCTTTTTGGCTCCATAGTTCTTTCAATTGACCAACTGTTAATGGCTGAGTCGATTTTGTCTGCGGCTTCCTGCAAGCTTTCATAGCGGTTTTCAGGTGGAACAAACTCTTTCATTCCGCCTGAGTTGTGAACAATTGGAATACAGCCTGACGCCATTGCTTCCACAATTGAAATGCCAAAGTGCTCGCCAACCATAGTGTGCAAGTAAATTTTTGCGCTTGAGAGGAGAGCGAGCTTTTGTTGGGCTGGCAAGTCGGGGTAAAATTTTATCCGTTCGGTTAAACCCAGCTTTTTGACGGTTGCTTGTAGAGCTTTTAGCATTGAGTTGTCGTAGAGGCGACCGATTATTGCGAAAGATGTGTCAGGTCTAGTTTTGGCTGCTATTTGGGGGATGATTTCTAGTTTCTTGTTTGATTCAAAACGTGAAACTGTTACCACAAGGTTTTGCTTTGGCTTTTGTTGTTGGCAATTGATGACTGAAGTGTATGGCGGGTAGAGCACTTGCACATTTTTTTGTGAAAACTTTTTGATTTCTCCAGCTGTATAGTGGCTGTTGGCTAGAACAAGTTTATCATTGTAGTCTACAAGGTTTTTTTCAAAAAGCACATGTGGTATAATGCCGACTTCCATGTGATGAGGGCTACGCAGGTATGGGAAATTCTTGTTGAAGGCTTGCTGGTTTAGGATTGGGTAGTGTATGTAGCAGATGTTTGACCATGGAAACACGCAGTTGGAGTATGGGTCAATGAAAAGGCTGCATTTGTTTTTTGCAGCGTATGAGCGGAAGATGGTTTGGTAGAAACCTGCAAGCCCTTTGGGGTTGATGCTGGTTGACTGGGTTACCGTTTCGATTTTCGGATGCAGGGTTTCGCCGAAGAAGTCTTTTATTGCTCTAGGGTTGAAGGTTTTTGTGGTAAAAAGTATAACGTTGTAATCGTTTTGAGCAAGCACATTGGCGATGGCTACCGTGACGAATTCTCCGCCACCCAAAAAATGCAGAGTAGGACAAAAAACGCCAATCCTCATCACACTTTTAACCACTTTATTAATTCTCTACTGGCAAGGCCTTATTCGACCAAACCTTGAGTTTTCTTTTTTCCTGCGAAGAGGTCAAATGTTTTGCGTTTCCAAACTTGCTTATGAATAAGTCCACATCATCGTAGAAGTAATCCAAGTTTTCGGCGACTGTTTTGTCTGGCCATTTCCACCAGGCGATTTCCAAAAGTTTCGCCCGTTGCGCTTCAGTATAACGGTAACGGAGGATTCTTGCTGG
>CAYMLF010000068.1:0-10292 GCA_964391275.1 uncultured Candidatus Bathyarchaeia archaeon | reverse complement strand
GCGGCTCCTGTGGCTACTCTTGCAATTGCGTCGCAAACGACAAGGAAAATGGCGCTTATCGGACATCTTAGAGGAGCAAGTTGCAGACAAGTATCTTGCAATTGCGTCGCAAACGACAAGGAAAATGGCGCCGACTATAACTGAGGCTGGAAGCAGGATTCTATGGTCTGGGTCTATTATTAGTCTGGTTATGTGTGGAATCATTAAGCCTACGAATCCTATTAGTCCACTAATTGACACTGCTGCTGCAGTCATCATTGACCCTAAGACTAAAAGTATTTTTTTGGTTCTCTCTGTGTTGACGCCTAAATGTTGAGCTGTATCTTCGCCTAAGGCAATCATGTTTAGATCACGGGCAAAAAAGAAAGAGAGCGCAATTCCTGCAAGAATAAATGGGAAAATTGACCAGCAAGAGCCCCATGTGATGTTTGATATTCCGCCGATGTGCCAGTTTACAAGGTCGTACAGTTGAGTATCTGGAGCTAAAACTTGCATGATTCTAAAGATTGCTGAGAGGAAAATTGTAATAGCGATTCCAGAGAGCAGCAAAGTCATTTCTGGAACCCTAGTGCCAACTCTTGAAATACTATAAACAATAAACACCGTCAATAATGCTGCTACGAAAGCAGTGGTTTGTATAATAGGGAAACCAAGTAAGCTTAGGCCTATTCCAAAAACTATGCCAATTCCTGCGCCTACTGAAGCTCCAGCTGAAACCCCAAGCACGTAGGGTTCAGCCATTGGATTCTTGAAAACACCTTGATACAGTACACCTGAAGTGGCAAGAGCAGCTCCTATTAGTGTTCCAGCGAATATTCTTGGCAAGCGAATTTGAATTATGATTGCCTGATTTGACGGTTGAAAAAGGCTGGAGTCGATGCTACTATTAAAGAGTGGAATTTCCTTGCCTAGTATGGCTAGGATTTCATTGAATGGGATGAATGAGTAGCCGATGTTCAAAGATAAAATGATTATTCCTACAAGCGAAGCTGAGAGTGTGATAATGATTAGTTTCCATCTTTTTGAACGGTTGGAGTAGGATGCTTCAGGTTTTTCTGTCATGCTTTTCACAGTTAACGGTTAGTCAAACAGTTCAGGATATAGGCTTGCTGCTACTGCTTGCACTTGTTCTCCTACTCTTGCACCGGGTTGATTAAAAAGCGTTTTATCAATAATGTATATTCGATCGTTTTTAACGGCGTCTATTGTGTGCCATCCGGGCCTGTTTTTGACGTTTTCTATGCTTGCTTGGAAACTGCCCATGTCAGTGGGCATCAATATCACGTCAGGATTCTTGTTTACTATTACTTCCCCGCTAGTGTTTGGATACTGCTGTGTTACATTATTGAAAATGTTAATTCCGCCTGCTTTGGCGATTACATCGTTTATCCATGAGGTTGAACCTGCAGTTCTTAGCCCTGACGAACCGTAAAATATTTCGTAGTAAACGGTTGGTTCTTCTTCAATGTTAGCATGGGCGATTTTTTCGTTTATTGTATTAATTTGGTTTTGTATTTTGTTGATTAATGCTGCTGCGTTTTCTTGTGCACCTGTTGCTTTACCAATCATTTCTATATTCCTGTAAACGTCGTCAATGCTGTTTGGATTAGTGACGATTACTTTGTAACCCAAATTTCTCAAGTATGGTACGTCGTCATTGTTAATCGTAGTGGAAAAAATTAGGTCTGGGGCTAGATTAGCGATTGCTTCCATGTTAGTTGACTTGTAGCCGCCAACACTGGTCATGTTGCCTGCTTCTATCCAAGCAGAAAAATTGTATGGGTAATCGGCATAGTTTGTTACACCCACGACTCTGTCGCCTACCCCGATTTCATAGAGTATTTGGGTGTTGCTTGGCGCTAATGAAACAATCTTTTCTGGTATCCCAGTTAAGTTTGTCATGTATCCAAAATCATCTGTTATACTAATGGTCACTTCTTGGGGCGCTATTAAGCCATGGTTAGGATAAAGCATGTAAACGGTTACACATGTGAGTGCAATGATTATTGCAATCATTACAGCTGTTATTTTTTTAGTGTTCGTGTCTCTTTCTCCCGTCCTTTTTTCGAATGGTGTATTGGAGGTTTATTCAACATACAAAATATTAATCTTTAGTTAACCTTGGTTAATGTAAAGTTGAATAGAATTCACACGTTTAAACCCTGCGTTTTTTGCATGGAAAGAAAAAGCACTGTACACTTATAACAGAACAAAAAACAGCTATTCAAAGGTGTTTTAGGTCATTTCCACTCCCAAATTTTGCCTGTCCAGTTATCGCCCATATCAGTCAAGTATTCATGTAGAAGTATCGCTTTATTTAGGCGAGTAAGCGTTTGCGACTGCGTAATTTGGGTGGAGGCACCTCTGCTTATTCCACCGTTCCCAGATGGGTAACCAACTGCACTCATTTTGATAGCTACAGTTTCGCCAGTCATCGTTGTAATAATCCCATTTCCTTCGCCCATGAAAGTGCCGCTTGCCATCGTGCCAACGGTTGTGAACATGATAAATGCATCCATGCCCATGATTTTTCCAGTGCCTTGTCCTGATGTTTCCATTCTGCCGTCGGGAAGCACACGGTAAACAGTGTTTTTACCTTTAAATTCACCGATTAAATCTACTGACAAAACAATCAACTCCAAACTAAAATTGTGCTGAGTTTTTATTAGGCTATGTGACTATAAACATGCAACCACAATATGCGATGGTCATAATTACCAAATGGCTAGGAGAATTTTTTATGGATAAATTTTTAAGCGTTTGCTTATAATCAAAGTTTGGAGAAGGCAGGGGAATGGAGGAAGACAGCCTAGTTAGACAAATCCAATCTGCATGTGACCATGCAAAAGAACGTCATTACATTCAAACACAATTTGATATGCTAAACGGTTTTGAAATCACCATCACTCGATGCATAAACTGCCACAAAACTTTAGCTTTCGAAGCAAAAAAATTCGGCAACAAATCCTAAACCGATTCCTTCTCGTACAAGTACAATTTTCCCTGTCGAAGCAAATCAAGAATATTCTGTGTTTGATGCGAAGATAAAGCGCAAGTTTCAGGGTCATTTAGAAATGGCAACTTGTCAGGTGCATCATCAATTACACGCAGTTCCTCCCAAGTTACTTTGATGTCCTGTGAAGGAACATGCTCATCCACATCCATAGCCCAAGCGCCAGCATCAAGCGCTTCACCGCCTTCTTCAAGAGCAGTGAAGGGTCCAAGCAATGTTTTTTCATCGATGTTATAGAGAAAAACCACTGTTCCGGGTTTAATTCTGTCTGTTGGCTTGGTTTTTTGGTCTGCGCAAGTGTAAAGTTTACGGCTGAGGCATTGCTGCTGAGAAGTTTTGTTACAGAATAAAACATAAGCAGAATACATGCTAAACTAGTAAGAAAAGCAAACTAATAAACAGTTAATCTTGAAAGCAAACCAACAAAGCAGTGAACCACACAAAGGTTCCGCTTGTTTTGAAACGGTGTAACAGTTAAATGTCAACCACATAGGTTTATGTGCCCTTCTTAACCATCCTCTAGTGTCGTTTTCCCTAGCTTTTATGGAGGTGAATTGAGCATTGAAGAAAGCAGAGAAGTCTAAAGGCAAAATGTCTGTGTCTGAAGCTGGAAGGCGTGGTGGATTAAAAACATCGGAAACTCATGGTAAAGAGTTTTATCGAAAAATCGGCAAGCAAGGTGGCAGTCGTGTCCGTGAACTTATACAGGCTGGTAAACAGCGTGAGTCACCTGAAGAGGAAGACACGATGTCTGTGGAGGCGTAAATTAAGCTTAGGCTTACCTTTTCATTTTTACCGTTTTTGTTAACTCTTGTGATGGCGTCAATCAAGTTCTAATTATTTTTGTGAAAATTTAAAAGCAAACTCGTTCATACTGAGCATGAGGTTAATCGCCAATCACTCGGGGGCTTGAGATTTGAAAAAGCAATCTATACTAATTTTTGCGTTAATTGTGCTTCTAGTTGTTTCCGCGTTTACTTTTCCTGCTCAAGCAAAAAAGGTGAAATGCCCCAACTGTGGCGGTGACGGTAAAGTTACAAGTGACACTTGCCCTGACTGTTTTGGTTCAGGCCAAAAAGAGCCAAATGTTACTAAAGTGAGGCTACAGGTTGGTGGGAGCCCAACGCAGACGAACGTGTCAAGAGTATTCCGTAACAACGAGGCTGTGGATGTTTACGGTGTAGCCACTGCAACGGTGAACACTCAAAAAGACGCTTATACGCAAAGTTCCAACCGAACGCTTATTCCAGCGCACGGGGAAGTTATGATTCTAATTAGTTTTGACTTGAAATATGAAATTTACTACGCCAGTTTGATGGATATAGCTCTTGAAACTATCACTTGTCCAACCTGTGAAGGTTCAGGTGGCGGTGGCGCGCTTGTTGATTGCCAGCAATGTGGTGGAACTGGGTATGTGGAGGAAAGCGCTATTGCTGGAGGCGGTTTTGATTTTGCTGGTTTAGCGGTTCCAATTGCTGGAGTTGCTGTTGTCGGTGCTGTTGTGGGTGCAGGCGTTACGTTGTTCAAAAAAAGGCAGTTATCAGAAGAGAAGATTCGGCGGTTTACATCGTTTGAGTTTGAGAAATGGGTGCTTTCTCGTCTTAGGGGCACAAGCGCTTCTATTTTGGATTCACGCAGAGGCATTGATGGCTTTACTGGTGATGGAACAGCGGTTGTTGCACGTCAACAGGATAACGTTGGCAAAGTGCCAGTTGACGCGTTTTTGAATTCTATTATGCAGGCTAAAGCGAAGCGTGGCGTGTTTGTTGCGTTTAGTTTTGACAGGGAAGCTTCGGCAGCTGTGATTAAGGGCAGAATAAACTATCGTGTAGACGTAAAGTTGGTCACAGTTAAGGAATTGCTGCTCAAAAAGGAAGCGGCACTGCTTTAGATGACTATTTTTGCCTGCAAACTTCCTCCATCATCGAAAGCATTGAGGGAACAGCAAACATAATGTCTGTGTCAGAGAGTATGCCAACCAGCTTGTCGTTGCTGATTACTGGCAGGTGCTTTATCCTGTTGCGTTTCATCAAGTTGGCTGCTTCTTCTGCTGTTGCTTGCTCATCAATCGTTGTGACTGGGCTTGAGGCAACCATTTTTGCTGCTATTGCGCTTGGTGGCAAACCGTGCTCGAATCCACGGACAAGAGCATCACGTGTTGTTATAATGCCAACTGGCTTGTCGGGTTTATCGTTTTGAACAACAATGACTGAACCTATATCAAATTTGCTTAAGGTAGCAATTACTTCATGCAGGTTAGTGTCTTCCCGTACAATCTGAGGGTTTTTAGTCATAATATCTCGTACAATCATGTTGCTTGCCATAAAATTCACCGAAAAGTTCTAAACTCTACTGTGGCTTTTGCTGTTTATCAACGTATTGTTTTTTGCTTTTTACACAATTAAGTTTAAAGGTTTGTGTTTTGCAATTCTCTATGAGGGCTTATTCTTGAGTGTTAACCAAAGCAGCATTTCTGAAAAGTTCCGTCAAGCGATAGATTCAGCAAAGAGCTACGCTGAAGTGTGGTCAATCGTGAAAGCCACTGTTGAGTTTGCCATAAGCAAACGCAGAGGCAGCATGATGCTGTTCCTCGACGACTTGCCTTTGCAGCTTGGAGCTTATTATCCTGTTGGCACAAACAACATTGTTCTCAACCGAGCGTTAGTGGATGTTGTAGAATCTAAAATTACGGCTAAGCCAACAGTGAACGCGTTAATCTACAACCTGCTGCTGCATGAGTACCTGCATGCGCTTGGCGAAATGTCAGAGGTTGAAGTGCGTCGTCAAGTTGTTGCTGTGGCTAAGAAAAGCTTTGGCGAGGAGCATGAAGCTACGGTTTTGGCTCGCAAATCAGTTTGGGTTTTGCTTAAAGACTTGCCTTTAGGCAGCCAGTTTAGTGGACCTAAAGGTGTTATGGAAATCGTAAAGGACTTTGAGAAGCCAGAGCGATACATCGTTTAAGCTGTTGCGGCTTACATGTTGATGCTCTCTAGTGCTTGGGAAAAATCTGACCCCCCTTATTTATAGTCTCAACACTTGTTGGGCAGGGTTTTGAGGGGTTGTGCATTTACTGAGGGATTGTTTGTGTGGCTGATAGCTTGCTGGGTTTGCCGCTTTTTCTCTATGCAGTTGCAGCAAAGAAATTCCATGTTGCTCTGCTCTGGAAACGTTTTTGCTCGCGGAGACCTCCCCTGCCCTTATTTAAAGCATAAACAACATAAACAAAAACGCGTTAAAGCATAAAGAAACCCTTATAGGCTAATATTACGGGTTAAGTTTAGAAGCCCATTGTTTTGGGCGGGTAGATCAGCCTGGCATGATCGCCACGTTGGCATCGTGGAGGCCGCGGGTTCAAATCCCGCCCCGTCCACCAATCGCTTTTATGTTTTGATAATGGATGGGATTTTGGCAAAGTTATAAATAGTCTGTAGAACGTGAACATGGAAAGGCTAAGGGGAAACAAGTGAAACTAATTCAGGCTTTACCTGTTATTGCTTTGTTTGTAATAGTTTCGTCTGCAAGTTTGGTTTCTGCTTTGGAGCAAAATGAAGCATCCGTTACCCCGTTTATGTCCGCAAACCCCAAGGTTCCAGGAGAAAAAACAAGTATTAGAGTTCTTTTCACCAGCAACACTAACAAGAACTTGTCAATTCACTACGTTGGAATACACATTGACTGGATGAACACTGACCAACTTTACGGAATCGATTATTCGCAGAATCCAAAAATAGTTCCAGCCATGAAGAAAAACGTCATATTAGATATCATAAATTACACAGTTCCAACCACAGCATCAATCGGAGCCCACACATACTATATTGGTGTCGACGGATACGATGAAGCTGGGCAACCTTTTTCTTGGAAATCCAATGACGAAAAACTATACGTTATCAATCCGACGAATACAACCGACCCAACTTCGACGCCCACCGCACCAAATCAAAACCCACAAGGTCTTGACCAAAACATTCTACTCTACATTGCCCTCATAGCGGCAGTTGCAGTGATCATAATACTACTTGCTGTAGTGATAAAAATGAAAAAGCAAGTCAACACCACAGCCAACTCCAATATCAATCAACCCTAAAACAATTAAATCTGAACAACATAGGGACCAAAGAAGACCCTCGCTAAAAAGTTAAACATAATATTTGGGATTTTCAACCAAGTGCGCCATTGCGAATCTTTCCGCTAAAACCTCATCAACAAGAGGGCTGTCTTTTCTCATCCGTTTAACCTCGATTTTGGTGGCTTGCCTTAGCTGCTTTGGCATAATCTTGGTTTTAGCGCTTGGGTAACCCATTGCATGCATTTTCAGGGGGTCCATGTGGGTACGAATCGAGAGGTTTTTGCACCAGTATTCGGCTGGAGTTTTCAGCTTAGCATTTTTCCAAGCGATTTTTTCATGCAAAATCAGTTCCTCAAAATCGGGAAAATCAGGCAAATTTTCATCCAAAACATGCCCCAGTTCGTGGCGAATTGTGAGTTTAGTTGCGTTTGTTAATTTGCCTTCATCGATGTCTGATTTGGCGGCGATTCTGATTTCATTGCCTGAGACTTCTGATATGCAGTTGCCGTCGCTGGCGTAGATGGCTTTTATTATGTATTTTTCAAGTTTTTTCGCTGCTTCTTCGCCGTATTCTGCCCTCAAAAAGTCCTCTGCGAACTGTCGTATCAGCTGTTCTATCCGTTTTGAAGCCTTCTCCAAGCGACTTTCTCCTGCCTTCGCCCTTTCTCAAGTCATCATAAATGCTGAACTGTATATAATGGGCTTGTTCCACAGGTTGAATTATTCCTAAACCGTAATACCAAAAAAACGCCAAACTGGGCTACGCTAACTTTAAAAGAGAAAACATTAGCGTTTCTGTTAAAAATTAAACCCATGCTCTTCTTATTTCGTTTATACTATCAAAGTGTGGGTCATCTGAGAGTATTCTTGCATGGTTCTCTATGGCTGTTGCTGCAATTATACAATCGCCCATTGGCAAGTGTTTGTAGGCACATTTGAATAGACCTGCTTGTTGAGCTATTGATGGAGTCAAATTTTGAATTTCAATGCCGCTTTGGATTAATGCTTGATAGCGGCTTTGCGCCATGTCCTTGCCGCGTATAGCACAGGTAATTTGGGTTATTTCCGCAATGACAATTGTTGGCAGAATACCTTCGTTCGCGGAAACTAGCGAATTAAATTTTTTTATGACTTTTTCTTTGTTTTTCAATTGGGTAGAATAGAAGAATTCCATTAAGAATCTGGTATCCATGACTTCTTTCAAGTTAGTACTCTTCTCTTAACTTGTCAATCATTTTTTTTACTTCTTCAACTGTTGCATATCCTGCGTCAATGCCTGCCATATCCTCAAGTCGGGGTATTTTTGTGAACAACAAGCCTTTTTCTGTATCTTCAACCATAAGTTTGTCACCTTCCCTGATTTGATATTTTGCTCTGAATTCTGCAGGTATGGTTGTTTGTCCCCGCCTTGTTACTTTAACGACGTTTTCCACGCTGACTCCTCATGAAACAATGTGATACACTACCATAAATAATTTCCTATATTTTAAAAAAATAGGAATAGTAATCTAAATAGGATTAATTTTCTACGTCTGTTGTTAATCTTTGTCTGCTTACACTCAAACCGTCACTATTTTAGACATATCTGACGTTTCAGTTGAGCCTTCCGCATCATTTTTATGTGGCAAGGCTTCATTAACGGGGCTATGTCTCACTTCGACGAACTCCACAAACCCTTGTTAACCAAGAAAGACGAGGAATACCAGATGCTTCTTGAGGTTGCAGACGAATACTACAACCAAAAAAAGGAACACACCTCACAGGGCAAAAGCGGTTCACCAACAGAAAACGTGGTTCGAGAGCACTTGCTGCGACGTGGATTCAACATCAGCTTCAACCCAAACGTCACCATACAGGGGTCAGACATCAAATGCGACATGTTCCTGCTAAAATCAACCATTAACCCAAGCCAAGACAGTTACGCCCCAAACGACGTCAGTATGGTCATAGAAGTTAAAAATAACGCCGCAAAAAACCAGTCTAAACTTATCAAGGAAAGCTTTGATAAACTGTCCAAGTTGGCGCCTAACTTGGGTTTTTGCGTTGTTATACTTGCAGAAAAGAAAGGCTCAGCTAATGAAGTAACTGAGGAAAAATTAGGCGACAATCAGTATCGTTCGTTCACGTTGATTTCAAGGCGTAACCATGCAAAACCAGGCGAATTGTATAACACGCCAGCCATTGCAGCTTTGTTGAAAGCAAAGGAATTAAAAAAGACTGGCGACTGGGAAAAGTTTGTTGCCCACGTAAGAGGACAGGTTTCTCTGTTTTAGCTTGTCAAATCCCTATAGAAGCTAGGTCTTTTTAACTGGTGCTGGCGGGATTAAAGCATTGTTTAGGTTGTGGAGAATTCGGCATCCAAGCGGTGTTATCGAATAAAACGAGTATTTCTGGTTGCCTAATTCATGCTTAAAGTAGTGGTCGATTAGAGCAGCTGAGAACAGCTTTTTAAGGTGAAAGTTTAAGGTGAGTTTTTCTATGCCTAACTGGTTTCGTATCTCGGAGAAGGATAACTCGCCTTTTTGGTTTAGGAGCACAAGAATGGCTTGTCGTATTTGGTTATCTAGTGTTGCTATGATGATTCTGGTTTCTCGCGGTATTGTATTTACGCATTCTTGGATTTTGTTTTGAAGCATTTTCACTCCTCGTTTGGTATAAATCATCTTATACCTACACTAAAATAATTAACTAACCATTATTTAAGAATTCACCAACAAACCAAGCCTAAAAGGCGAAACACCCCATGGAACTCGACGACTACAAAAGAAAACTAAAAATTCTAATCTTAGGACCATATAGACCAAAGCCTTGCCTAACTAATCTCGAATCACTTCAAAAACATCTACAAGCCGCCGGGTTTTTAGAAACTTACCTTGTAAAAAACTTTCCAGATACTGACAAGCTAAGCAAAGACATTGACGAACACTTCACAATTAAAAGCCGTCTCTGCATAAATACTTGGGCGCATGTTCCAGTATTTGTCTTTTTCAAATCAGCCGACAATCTTGGCGTAAACACGGAACTAACGTTTACATGCGTCCATCTGCCCAATAAAGGAAAAAATGCTGCGGTGTTTTTTGAGAAAGGCATGGATATTAGCACGCAGGTGCTGGGCTCGGTTAAAATAGCAAAAATGAGCTACGAAATATTTGATGATCAAAAAGAATTAAAAAGCTTGGTTTTTGGGCACTGCCTTAAAACTCTTGATAA
>CAYMLF010000067.1:0-10366 GCA_964391275.1 uncultured Candidatus Bathyarchaeia archaeon | reverse complement strand
ACTATCGAGAGAGTTGGATAAACCTTTAATTCTAAAGCATCATTCTAACGGTAACCCTCTTGGATGTCTCAATGGATGCAGCAGGTACAGTTTAAGTTTACACCAAAAACAGTCATTCTGCCGATAATAGGCGTTGTTGCTTTCCTGCTGTACATTTACATTTTCAACGTGGACATCCCACTGATAATCCAGACAGCCCAAAAAGCTCAACCCCTGCCATACGCCGCTGCTGTGCTAATCAGCTTCATAGAAATACTCTTCTACGCCCTATCTTGGCGGTCCATACTTTCAGGTTTAAACGTGAATTTGTCAAAATTTAAAGCCTACATTTACGTTTGCTGCGGGCTATTCATGGACATACTGATTCCCGCCGAGTCTTTAAGCGGAGAAATCTGCCGAGTATACCTTGTTAACCGAGAGCAACATGGCGTAACCGGCAAAGTGGTTGCAAGCCTAATGACTTACCGACTGCTCAGCATGGTGATGAACGCAGTTTTCCTAGTGCTAGGCGCGGTGCTGCTGTTTGGCGTAGTACAAATCAACCCGTTAATAGCCTTTGTAATTCAGCTTTTTATTGCAATCACTGTGGGGCTTATGACGCTGTTTTTAGGGTTTTGCTGGAAAGAAAGCTTAACCCATAGAGTCATTAACTTTGTAATTCGCATCGGCGAGTTTTTTGGTCGCGGCAAATGGAATCTTGACAAGTTTCGAGAGGACGCGTTGAATGCCTCCCAGAGCTTTCACTGTTCAATGAAGGATTTGCTGCGTAACCCACGGCATCTGGCGGTTCCATCAATCTATCTGGCTCTCAACTGGGCAGCTAGCATGTGCATTGCCTACTTGGTTTTTGTTTCGTTAGGCTTGAACGTTTCTTGGGGCGTCATCTTGATTACAACCTCGCTTGTGACGGCTATCAAGTCAATTCCGGTTGGCATACCTTTCGAAGTGGGGCTTCCAGAAATAACGATGACTACACTGTACGTGTCACTTGGCGTTCCAGCAGACATCGCTGCCACTTCAACTATTCTTAGCAGGTTAATCACGCTGTGGCTCAGGTTTGCCGTTGGCTTTGCAGCGTATCAATACACCGAAGCTAAACATGCATTAACTAAAGCGTCCAACGGAGAAAAAAAGACAACGGTAAGCCTCAAAATGGGCAATTAGCAACGGTTAACCCAATAGGTATGGAGACACCATCGGTCGTTTAAACTATTTCAATAGCGTTTGAAAATGATAAAAATAGAAAAAAGGTAAATAAAGAAAAAGCAGTTGCCTTAAGTTCTTGTTTTATCTGTCGAACTTGGCATTCCAGGAGGCAAATCAGGGAAGCTATCGTTAATCTTTTGTTCAGCAACTACAGCGGCTTCAGAGAGAATCTTTGAGGCATCCTCGTTTACGTTGTTGAAGTTAAGTGACATTCCACTGCTTGTTCCAGCTTCAAACATTAAACCACTAAGCATATCACCGATTTCGCCAAGCTCGTTTTCAGCTGCAGGTAAAAGACCGCCCATTCCCGAGTTGACACTGCGAAGTACACCTATGCATGGTCCCAGCATGGAAACGACATCTCCAAGCTCAGAAACAGTTTTTATTCTAAGCGAAACTTGGTCAAGTGCAAGTCGTGCATTCATTATTAGCCTTGACATTTTACGTATTTCCGCGAGTTCAGTGGCGTAAATGTTGGCGTGTGCCATATCATGTTGTCCATATGCATCAACTAGTTTAGCGAATAAGGTTTTGTCTTTTTGCGTGAACCGTTCGTTTGCTTGGTCTAGTTTGTTAATTTGCAGGTCGAGTTTTTTTACTGCGAAGTCTAAGCGTGGCTTTAATGGTTGAGGCGGCTGAATTGTTTGACGTATTGAACTGACAAAGCTGTCTTGTCCTCTGCTCTGTTCCCATTTTTTAGAGAAACCTTCAGACATGTTAATATCCTCTGAGTTGTGATGCAGCGCTTAGGTACTTAATGCTTGCTAACATGCAGGTATATACGTGAAGCTCTGCTAAGCCCGTAAATGTACGTTTTAATAGAGAAATTCCAAAAAACTAAATAATAATTAACCTGTATTTGTAGAAGGCGGAAATATGGCTAAAAGTTCGTTTAAAAATATTCTGGTGCCTATTGATGGCTCAATTTCGTGTCTACGTGCCCGAGAAACGGCTGCCCTGATAGCTGAAAAGTTTAATTCAAAGATAACTGTAGTTCATGTTATATCTCACGAGTTTATGCATCCCGAGCTTGCAGCTAATTATCAACTTCCTTCCTTTATTCGAAACAAGATTGATGCTGTTTATACTCAGGCTGGAGAAAAAATCCTAAATGCAGCAGAGGAAGCGTTGAAAGATGAAGGGTTAGAAGTTGAGCCAATCCTTATAAAGAAATCAGAAGATCCTGCTGATACGATTCTGAATTTAGCTAAGGAACGGTCTTTTGATTTAATAGTAATTGGGAATAGGGCGGAGACTCAATCAGAACGGTTTGAATTGGGCAGCACCACGGAGAAAATTGCTCTCTACTCAAAGACTCCAGTGCTTATCGTAAAACGGAAAACCAAAATTGGCAGGTTTTTAGTGGCTATTGACGGGTCAAAGCAGGCAACCAAAGCGTTCCATTATGTATTGCCTCTTGCAATGAAATTTAACGCTGAAGTAACTTTGCTGCATGCTGTAGAGACAAAACTAGCTAAGCTGGAGCCTGAAGCCATAAAGCGAATTAGCGAAAACATGCTTGCTGACGTAGCAAAAAACGCGGAAGGAATCATAATTAACAAGCAAATAGAATACGGCAGTCCCTCAGAAGTTATTAATAGAATCGTAAAGCAGGACAATTATGACATTGTTGCTGTAGGCAGCCGAGGTTTAAGCAGTGTCAAGAGGTATTTGCTGGGCAGCGTTAGCGAAGACGTAAGTATGCATGCTGGACGTTCAGTGCTGATAGTAAAATAACGATTGAGTGACATTAACCTATTTTCTTTTCCAGTTCTGCCACACGTTTCTCTAAATCTTCAACCTTTTGATCCTTAACCGCTTGTTTTTTCTCTTCTTTCTCGTCAAGCCACACCATAATAAAAGCGCAAACACTAAAAAAGACTAATCCAACCCACCCCAGCAATCCTCCACCTAAAAGGATTAACGAGCAAATCGCAAGGGCAGAAAAGCCTAACGCCATTACCGCATAACTATTCATGAAACACATTTGGCGTTTCTAATAAAAAACTTGCGCAATACTGCTTTCTGGATTGTTCTAGAAGATTGTTCCAGAAGGCTAAATAGGCTACAGCAACAAAGCACTTTTTGGAGAAAACGGGAAGGCGAAAGTAGTGAAAACAATGCAGTTTTCGTTGTTGAGTGGTTACTGGCCTTATTTGCTTTTGTCTTTAGCTGGCGCGGCCGATTTAGCCACTACAATGGTTGGAACAGGATTGCTTGGTTTAGTAGAGGGCAATCCTAATTTTACACCGTTTCTCACTCAAATAGTTCTTATAGTGTACATTTTTGTTGTTAGAAGAATTCAGTTTTTTCCTCAGAGAACAAGGCGGCTATGTGAGGCTGGATTGGTGATTTACAGTTTTTCTCCAGCCATCTGGAACTTTTCTTTAATACTTATCCGTTTGATAAGTTGATATTTCCTAGCTAAAAACGGCTAAATTTGCACTTTGAATATTGCCATTTCTGCATTTTTGTAGGCTAATTCAAATGATTGGTGCCCTGCAAATCTATCAAAGGTTTTCTCGTCTGCTACAACGATGTAGGAAATGTTCCATTCGTTTATTGCCTTTTTGTAATCAAAAAAAGTTAAAGCCTGTGTTAGCATTTCTGATTGGGTTAAAAATTCTGCTGTAAATTCAAAGTCACTTGTTGATTTTCCTTGACAATTAATGATTAATTCATAGAATTCGCTGGTCTCTTTCATTTTTACTGTGTTGCCAAATTGGCCCTTGATGAAAGAGACAGAGGTTAGCGATTGTACGCTTGCATCTTCAAAAACAAGTTTATTATCGTATTGTGTCAAGGCTCCGTTAGCTATGAAAGGAATGTATAACCAATCAAACAATAAATAATCGGTTTTACTCTCCAAACTGAAAGCTATTTTTGCACTGCTTGTTCCCTGTTGAACAGTAAGAGTTACAGTAAACCTTACTAATTCATTCTCTTTTATGGTGACAAATGATGCCCATGTTTGCTCGTTGCACACTTCAAGACTGGTCAGCGGTAGTTGATTAAGCCAGAGATGCCCTGGTTTGCCGTGGTTTCTGTACAGCAAGCTAATGTTTTCGTCTCTGACTGAAAAGAACGGATGAAACACATATGAACCACTTAACCTAGCGTAGAGTTCATGACTGCTGGTCTGGTTATCAAAAACATTATAATTCATTTTTAGGACGCCGTTATCGATGAAGTAGTCGGTTGTTAGCAAGTTTTTAGCCACTCTTGCAGGCTCTAGCTCACGATCAAGTATGAGGAATTGGGGGTTAATGGCGCTTAATGTTGGTCTTTGAGCAAAACCTGAAATCCACCAACCATAATCTGCATCTGCAACAAAAACTGTGTCCTCAAGCGTGTTATCTTTAATCCATTCAATTGCGTTATACTTGAGGGGTGACATCTTCTGGTAATAGCTTGCTTCTTCAAACGCTTCGTTGGGTGCACTTAAAAGCGACGAATAAAAAAGCAAAGCAACAAGCAAACCTATAATCAACCCTGAAAACAGAACCCTGCCATAATTTTTTGCTGGGTAACTTATGATATTTTTTGATTCTGAAATATTCGGGGGGGATAATTGGGACAATTTCTGTGCAATTTTTACAATCAATAAAGTTGTACAGACAAGTAGGGGAAAGTAAAGAAAATACAAAAAGCGTTCGTAATCTATGTAAACCCCAAAAAGGTAGCTCTGCGTCAAGACTGTTGGCACTATAATCCACGCCGCACAAAGAATCGCTTGAATAGTGACGAATTTCTTGATATAGAATTTGGATAGGGCAAAGAAGGAAAATCCAAGAATAAGGCTTAGGATTGAAACGGTGATTGTTACTGCTCTTGTTTCAAGTAACGCTTGAGTGGTTTCCAAACTTGCTCCTGTAATGTTGCCGCCTGAACTAAAATAAACTGGAATAGCGTTGAATAGGTAAGGTGAAACCAAAAGGGCACCAATAACTATGGGTGTCAACCATGACAGGGTTTGTTTTTTTGAGATTTGCGTCTTTTTTGACCAAAAAGCGTTGATCAACACCGTAAACACTACTATTGAGGTGAAAATTAAAGCGCTGAAAATGTGAGTTAAAAATAAGCTGCCAACAAGTAGTGAGGTTACTGCCAAGAATGGTGCGGCTGAAAATCTGGGTTTTTGGATAATAAAGACGAAAATAAGGGGTATCAGCATAAGAGCGATTATGTTTGGGTATCCGCCCCAACATAGCATTGCGATGTCGCCTCCGCAGAAAACCGCTAAAAACGCAGCAACAAATGCAGCCTTCTCATTCCAGAATTGTCTAACAAAAAGGAAAACGCAAAACACTATAAGCGTTGAAAAAATGCATGCTATCAACGATTGTGCAAGGTAATCGGGCATTCCAGTCATGGCAATGATGAAGGAGGCAAATATATGGTATCCAGGGTTGGTTGCTGAAGTTCCGCCGCCCATGTGATACTGGTTTGTTAAGAAGTTTGTCTGTCCTGAAGTGATTGTTTTGATGACGCTTTCATGGAGACCAATGTCTGAACCTGGTGGAAAAACCTGCCCAGTCATCAGCATGAAACGGTAAATGAATGCTAAGATAAATATTGAGAGCAACAGGGCTTTTTTGGTTTTTTCAGTAAGCACTCGTTTTTCTCCATGGATGTTTTGCTTAAAGTGTTAATACATTTTTAGCATGCAAGTCATAGTTTAAACTTCTCCTTATTAAAGCAAAACTTTAGCACTCTCTCGTTTATGGAATAAGCTTATATTTAGCAAGCTTCAGAGTCGCTTGTAGCAGGGGAACAAATTGAGATTTAAAGCACTCGTAGTAACCTTAGTGGCTTTGTCACTTCTATTTGGAGCAATAATGCAGACATCAATGGTTAATGCTCAATATCCCTTTAGATACAGACTTACAATCTCCACAAACAACTATATAGGTGGATACACTAACCCATCGGGCACGGTGCAGATCGACTATGGACTATCCTATCAGGTTACCGCTACAGCGAACCCAGGCTACGTGTTCAGTGGATGGTACCTAAATGGGATATTTCAACATAAATTGAACACAATAACCGTTACAATGCTTCATGACAATACACTCACAGCAACTTTTAGCCAGCAAGCTGTGTCTTTGGAAATCTCCGTTGATCCTGCTGAGGCAGCAACCACAAACCCTTCAGTAGGTACATTATACTATCCGTCTGGAAACACTGTTCAGGTTTCAGTTCAGCCTAAACCTGGCTACACCTTTAGCGGTTGGTATCTAGATGGCGTTTTTGCTGGGATTGATAACCCTATAAGCGTAACAATGACTGGCGACCGCAAGCTGAACGCTTACTTTGGCGGTGATTCTCCAACGCCCACTCCAACATCCTCATCACCGACTCCAACGCCCACGCCAACACCAATTCAATTACCGCTAGCCGATTTAGATGTGTCATGCCTAAGCTCTTCAGCGTACAATGCATTTGATGTAAAAATCAACGGTGTTTTAACTGGAAACGGCGTTGGCATTCCGAATGCGGGTGTGCTGCTTTACGTGAGCGTTGACGGCGGTAACGGTTGGGATGTTTTATCCTTTGTAAACACTGCTTCAGATGGCTCATTTTCGGTCACGTGGAAGCCCTCGGTTACAGGCAATTATGTTCTTAAAGCGTCTTGGGCTGGCAACTCAGAGTTTTCAACAACCAATAACGTAGTAAACTTTGCAGTGGAGCAGTTTGAAGAGCAAAGCGTGTTTTCTGTTATGTCCAACTCAACGCTTTCAGGGCTCTCGTTTAATTCAGAAACTAAAGACCTTAGCTTTACCACCTCTGGACCCAGTGGAACAACAGGTTACGTTAACGTGATTATACCAAAATCTCTAGTTGCCGACGTTTCAACCATAAAAGTGTACGTTGACGAACAATCAATAAGTTACTCTTCTGTATCGCAGAGCGATGCTTGGGTGATTTCTTTTACTTACCAGCAGAGTTCACATCAGCTACGTGTAGGTTTGGATGAGCCAGCAGCGACGTTCTCAGGTTTGCCGTTTGACTTGACCATGATCATCGGTGTCTTCTTGGCTGTTATTGCAGCATTAGTCGTCGTTATTGTATTGCTTGTCAAAAGAAAGAAGTAAATAACTGTCACAAGGTACGCAATACAGCGTACTTTTTTCTATTCTCTTTTTCATTTTTTAATGAGTATATAAGCAATAAAACGAAAAAGTCCATGATTTTCTTTGTTTGTCTCTTCTAATCATGGAAGCTAGCCGCCCAGTGCTTCAACTGTTTTATACAGAGAATTAAATTAAGCAAACTCTTAGAAGCACAGTTTTAGCTTAACATTTAGAACACTCTTTTATTGTCCAAAAGTCTCAAGTGACCTAAAAGGGCAGTTATAGGAAGAATGAATATTTGGGTAACCGCTTCACAAGCAGATGGACAAAAAAACAAGAAGCACCATCAGAAGTTATTTCTAAAATCAAAAACGTTGGCAAACAACAAGTAAGCATAAAAGAACAAATCACCCTGGTTACCCAACGCCTAGATGCACAGACAAGGTCGCTGGATGCCGCGGTGAAGCGTTTTGAGATGCGTGATGCAGAAATCTTTCAGCGTGTTGTCAAAGCCATGGAAACCAGAGATAAGGCTCGGGCAAACATCCTTGCGACTGAGTTGGGCGAGATTCGTAAGGTTGAGAAAATGTTAACCCATGCATCGCTGGCTTTGCAGAGTGTTTCGATGCGTCTAAACACGGTTTCAGAAATGGGCGACCTCGTTGCCGTTTTGAGTCCTGCTAAAAGCTTGCTTAATGGCGTTCGCAGCGAAATGTGCAGTATTCTGCCAGAGGCAAGTCAGGAGTTGGGCAACATTGGGGATTTGCTTTCGGAGATAGTTACGACCACTAACACATCCAACGAGGCGCCAGTCAGTAATATTATGGCGAGTGCGGATGCGCTGCAAATATTGGAGGAGGCGGAAGTTGCCGCGGAGAGCAGGCTTAAGCAGCGGTTGCCTGAAATCGACAACGAGGTAGCGGCAAGCAGTAAACGGGCAAGCCTACAAGCTTAACCAACCAACCTTGTTTTTGATGCTTATTTTATTATCAAATTTCGATGACTTAACTTGGAATTCAAGAAAAACGTTTTTTCAACAAAGATATAGTTGCAACCAACAGTACAGCAACCACAAACAAAGACAACACCAGTGCGAAAGTAAATTCTGGAACAGGCGGCATAGGAGAGACTGAAACATCGTTTAAGCTTATGGTTTGCGTGTTGCTCCAATCGCTTTTTTCGCCCTTAAACACGTAAGGCATGATACCTTCTGAAAATACGCCTCTGTCTCTGAATCCAATCATTGCCTGCACTTGAAAATCTACTTGTCCGCTGGTGGGTAGTATGCCAACTTTCATGCTGGGGCTTAACGGGTAGTCACTGCTGGGGTAGTAGGCGTTTTCACCTGCAACAAAAGTTAAAACTGTATAGCTTGTGTTTGACTGGGTTGGATACCCGTCTTCTGGGTTGTAGAGGTCAGTCCAGTTTTCAGTGCTTGTTTTAATGCGGACATTATACACCAGTGAGTAATGAGAGGGATTGTCGCGGTCAAATGGTTGATTTTTAATTGTCAATTGTATCACCGTTTTATTCCCGTCTTTTAAAGTGAGCTCTAAAGTGAACTCTGGAACGGTCGGCTTTGGATAATCAGGCGTTGCTGTAGGAGTCGGTGTTGGGGGAGATGGAGTGGGAGAAGGCGGATTTGAGGAGGGGGTTACTTGAGGTTGGGGCGTAGTTACTTGGGCAAATACCTGCTCAAATTTAACAGTCATTAGGCTTGAAAATGCCAAGATAGCAAGGAGTAGTAAAGACAAAACCTTTTGGATATTGTCCATAGCAAAGTTGAATTGATTCTTTAGATTAAAGGTTTCTCGTAAAATTGTTTTGACTAATTTTTAGTCAAACTTTATTGACTAAACTTTTATGGGAAATTTGCATGCTGTTAGGTAGCAAATCATGGGCTGTAGTTGTTTTTCCATCTTTGGGGGCAAAAGAAAAGGGGTGTTATCCGAAAATTGTGGTGTGTAGCACCATGAAATCTAACACGCCCACCACGTAGGACACAATCCAAAAGATTGGTAAAAGCTGTGCCAGCCTTCTGCTTTTAGCTGGAAACGCTGTTGACCCTGGACGCCAAAGCAAGACAAGCCAGACCCCAAAGACCAGTGCTGGAACAGAGAAAATGCCATGCAAAGCATTCATAACCAAACGAAGGGGCGTGCTTGCAAATACGTCAGTGGATGTGCTGAAGGGGTCCATAAACAGTACAGCGATGAAGCCGATTGCCCAAGCGCACATTACTATGAGCATCAGGATTTCGTGCACGAAATAGTTGCCTCGCGCTCTAAACCACATGCTCACCAAAACTAAGGCTGTCCAGATTGTTTGCATGATGAGGTTAATCTGGGCAAAGCTTAAGCCGACGTCGTAGAAGGGAAAGAAGAATATGGTTCCCACCTCAAACGAAACCACTAACAAGATGGTGAGGGCTACTATCAGTTTTTGTGCCGAATGACTCAAAGCGGTTCTTTTCCTTTTACTAATGAACAATGTTGACATTATCGTGGCTGCCAGCACTGCACAGGCTATAATCACCGCAAAGAGCATTGTGTAGTCTTGTCCCTGTCCCTGACTTTGTGGACTCCACAGGTTAGTGGCAACCGCTTGTATATCCACCGTTAAATCGTCAATGTACCAGCCAGCCTTGTTGGTGACGTTTCGGTAAACCTCATGAGAAGAAACCGACACCCCAGTAATCATATCCCATTCTTTATGCCTGAACGAGTCGTTTCCAAAAGTTACAATTCTGCTTGCGCCACAAACTGTTCTTTGCTCTTGCCCCATAACGGTAACGTTAACGGGTTTTCCAGTGTGTCTTGAGGAATCATAGAATTTTTCTCCAGCGCGTAGGTTTGCTGGGATGATTAGCCAACCGCCTAGGTCGCCTTCGGTGAAGTTGAATTTCCAGATTTCACTTCCCAGTGTGCCGTTAACGTATCGGGCGGTAAGATTTACTGAGAAAGCGGCTCCTTGAACCTGCAAAATGTCCATTCGGAACCATCGGACATCATGGGTTGGTGGCGGGGTGCCAGTGCCGGTTACGGTGATGTCGTATTCAATCCAGTCGCCCTCTTTTACGCCAA
>CAYMLF010000066.1:0-10463 GCA_964391275.1 uncultured Candidatus Bathyarchaeia archaeon | reverse complement strand
CAAAAACCCATCCAAAACACAGCATTCAAAAAACCGTCTTTTAACATGGAAGTTTTCTTTAAGCCTCAAATGAACATTTATGTAGTTGAGTTGGAATTTGAAACAGTAAACAAGCACGCATGGTGCTTCAACCTTGCCGTCAAGGTGAAAACTTATGACTGAGACACCAGCAACACCCGCTCAGAGTAAAGAGCAGCCCATCAAAGCTTCAGAGATAGACCCAAAGTTCAAGTATGAACTCCAAAAAATACACGGCGCCGAAAACATTCTCAAATGCTTCCAATGCGGAAACTGCACATCAGACTGCCCAGTTGCACGCTACAGCGACAGTTACCGACCACGCACACTAATCCACATGGCACTCCTCGGCTTAAAAGACCGCGTGCTCAAAAGCGACACGTTGTGGCTATGCGCAGCCTGCTACACCTGCACAGACCACTGCCCACAAGGCGTCGAAGTAGCAAACGTTATCCGCGTCTTCCGAAACTTAGCAGTGGAAAACAGCTGCATACCCCAAGTCTTCAAAGAACAAATCGCAGCAGTCCTCGAATCAGGATACGCTTACAAAATTCCAGAACTACGAATCAAAAAACGAGAAACCCTTGGGCTTCCACCCCTGCCAAAAGGCAGCGGCGAAAGCGTGCGAAAAGCCCTCAAAGGCGTAAAAGTCATAGACAACACCCAAAAACCAACAGGTGAACAAGCCAATGTCCAGCAACGATAAATTCCTAATTTTCCTCGGATGCGCAATTCCATACCGAGTTTCAGCTTACGAAATCTCAGCCCGCAAAGTCCTGGCAAAACTGGGCGTGGAACTGGTTGAAATGCCAGAATTCAACTGCTGCGGACTGCCACTTGACCCAGTCAGCCATGAAACCATGCTGATTTTGGCAGCAAAAAACCTTGCCTTAGCTGAGCAGCAAGGCTTAAACATTATTGCTTTGTGCCCTGGATGCGCTGGAACCCTAAAGAAGGTAAACAAACTCCTCAAGGCAGACAAGGCGCTCAAAGAGGAGATTAACGGTCACCTTAAAGAGGCAGGATTAGAATTCAAAGGCGCCATAGACGTTAAACACCTGCTTCAAGTGCTCAAAGAAGACGTTGGCGTAGAAAAAATCAAGTCATTAGTCGTCAAGCCACTAACCAACCTTAAAGTCGCCGAACACAACGGCTGCCACATTCTACGACCAAAAGAATACATCGGCTTTGACGACCCAGAAGACCCCCAAACCCTCAAAATGCTCATCGAAGCAACAGGCGCAACATGCCTAGATTACATGGATGAAACCGAGTGCTGTGGAGCACCAAGCGTCGGCGTCAGCGACAAAGTCGCCTTAGCACTAGCAAGAGACAAACTAAACCACATAAAACAAGTTGAAGCACAAGCCCTCATCACGATATGCCCGTTCTGCCACATAATGTATGATACAAATGAGCTAAGGATAGAGAAAATGTTTAATGAAACATATGGCATTCCTATACTACATTACCCACAACTGCTAGGTTTAGCAATGGGTATGAAACCCGAAGAATTAGCATTCAATGAGCTTCGAGTAAACGCCTCAAAAATCTTAAAACAAGTAACTCAGGAGACAACTACATAATGAGTGAAAAGCTAAAAATAGCCTTTTACTGGGCTGCAAGCTGCGGCGGATGCGAAATAGCCGTACTAGACATAAACGAAAAAATCCTTGACGTAGTAAAAATCGCAGACATAGTTTTCTGGCCAGTCGCCTTAGACATCAAATACAAAGATGTTGAAGCAATGCCAGACAAACACATAGACATCACATTCTTCAACGGCTCAATAAGAAACTCTGAGCAGGAACACATGGCTAAACTGCTAAGGCAAAAATCTAAAACACTTGTTGCCTTCGGCTCATGTGCTCATGAAGGAAGCATCCCTGGCTTAGCAAACCTCAGTGACAAAGAAGGAGTTTTCGAGCAAGTTTACCTAAAAGACAAATCAAACGTTAACCCGCAAGCAGTCACTCCCAAAACGGAGACGCAAGTTAAAGAAGGCACACTTAAAATCCCAGAATTCTACGACACAGTCAAAACACTTGGCCAAACAGTAGACGTTGACTACTACCTTCCAGGATGCCCACCGCCAGTAGCCCTGATTGTTGCAGCAATTGATGCAATCGCAAGAAACTCTCTGCCGCCAAAAGGCTCAGTGCTTGCGCCAGTTAAAGCAGTATGCGATGAATGCCCAAGAAAACGTGAAAACAAGAAAATCGGCAAGCTCTACCGCGTCTACGAGAAAGCGCCTGAACCAGAAAAATGCCTCTTAGAACAAGGTATACTCTGTTTGGGACTTGCTACCAGAAGCGGCTGTGGCGCTCAATGCCTAAAGGTTGATATGCCATGCACAGGCTGCGGTGGACCAGCTCCAAACGTTCCTGAGCAAGGTGCAGCAATGATAACGGCTTTAGCCTCAATACTTGGTTACGATGGTGAACCTGGCAAAGCAAAATACACTGTAAAAGAGATTGAGGAGCTTTTAAGCCAAGTTAAGGATCCTGCTGGAACATTTTACATGTACAGTTTACCAGCATCTATTCTCAAACGAAAGGTGATTAAAAAATGAAAGAAGTAATAATTGACCCAATCACGCGTCTTGAAGGACACGGAAACGTTTCCATATTCCTCAACGATGCAGGAGAAGTAGAAAACGCTTACCTAAAAATTCCAGAGCTTCGAGGATTTGAAAAATTCTGCATTGGCAGACGAGCAGAACTAATGCCGCAGTTAACCACAAGAATCTGCGGTGTATGCCCTGTTGCCCACCATTTCGCGTCAGTAAAGGCGCTAGATGCCGCATTTAATGTTGAACCAACATCAACAGCAAAGAAGCTTCGGGAATTAATGAACTGTGCCTACTTCATTTACGACCATACACTGCACTTCTACTATCTTGGAGGTCCAGACTTCATAGTTGGACCAGAAGCACCAGCAGAAAAACGCAACATCCTCGGAGTCATCGAAAAAGCTGGAATGGAAGTTGCAAAAGAAGTAATTAAGCACAGAGCTTACGGTCAAAAAATTACTGAAATCATCGGCGGAAAAGCAACCCATCCAGTCTGCGCTTTACCAGGCGGAATCTCTAAAGCTTTAAGCGAAGAAAACAGGCAAGAAATAGAGAAAATGGCTTCTTCGTGTGTAGGCTTTGCGCAGTTATCGTTGAAGCTTTTCCACGATATCGTTTTAGCCAACAGCAAATACGTTGAATTAATCAAAAGTGATGCTTACACATTGCCTACTTACTACATGGGAACCGTTGACGAGAACAACAAAGTCAACTTCTATGATGGAAAAATCCGCGTTGTTGACCCAACAGGCAAGGAATACCTAAAATTCGAACCTAAAGACTACCTCACGCACCTCGGCGAACACGTTGAAGAATGGACATACAGTAAATTCCCATTCCTTAAGGCAATTGGCTGGAAAGGACAAGTAGCAGGCATAGACAGCGGCGTTTACCGTGTTGGCCCACTCGGCAGATTAAACGCTGCCGACGGCATGGCTACACCTCTTGCACAAGCAGAATACGAAGTCATGTACAAGACCCTCGGCGGCAAACCAGTCCACAGCACACTAGCATTCCACTGGGCAAGACTAATCGAGCTACTGTACGCAACAGAACGGGCAATGGAGCTAGTAAGAGACCCAGAAATCACCAGCACAAATGTACGCAATCAACCCGGCGAACCCGGCGAAGGCATCGGCATCGTTGAAGCGGCACGAGGAACCCTAATTCACCACTACACACTTGACAAGGATGCACTCGTGAAAGACGTAAACCTGATAGTTGCTACAACCAATAATTATCCATCGATTTGCATGAGTATCCGCGACGCAGCAAAAGGATTAATCCACGGCGGCAAAGTTGACCAAGGTATCCTTAACAAGGTTGAAATGGCTTTCCGAGCATACGACCCCTGCTTTGGCTGTGCAACACACTTTGCAGTTGGACAAATGCCCTTAACCATTGAAGTCTTCAATGCTGAGAAACAGAAAATCAGCACTCTAACACGGTAAATCGGTAACGTCAAGTTACCCATTTCTAAATTTTTATTACTTTTTGGTAAACCTTTTCTAGCCTTAGTCTGTATTCTTTTTCAGTGCATAATATGCCAATTGAACCTAAGGTTTCAAAACAGCTGAAAGATTGGTTTGCTAACGCAGAACGTGTAGTTATAGCTGGCATTGGGAACCCCATTCGCAGCGACGATTTTGTTGGCACAAAAATCGTTCAGGATTTAGCGGGCAAGGTTTCAGCTAATGTGCGATTGATTGAGTGTGAAACGGTTCCTGAAAGCTACATTTTAGACATTGAGCAGTTTAAGCCGTCCCATGTGCTGTTGATTGATGCTGCACTTTTAGATTTAAAGTCTGGTGAGGCAAAGCTTCTAGCGCCTGAGCAAGTGGCAGGTTACTCAGCAGTAAGTTCACATGTTCTACCTTTGAGGGTTTTCAGCGATTATCTTCGCGAGTCTACTGGGGCAAAGGTTGCCTTGCTGCTTATCCAGCCAAAGAACTTGGAGTTTGGCGAAGGGTTATCCTCAGAGCTTCAGGTTGCTTCTAAGGAACTAGCTGGGTTACTTTTGGATTTGCTTTCTTCAATTTAGCATAATGTAGTGCAGTATCCTTTTATTTTTAAAGAACTAGAAAGATTGGAGCGTTAATATTGAATAAGGTGGATTTTAAGAAGGAGCTTAAGGATTTGTATAATCCTTCCTCAAAAGAGGTTTCTGTGGTTGATGTGCCACCGATGGATTTCTTGATGATTGACGGTGAAGGTGCCCCTGCATTACCACAATATACCCAAGCAGTCGAAGCATTGTTCACTGTTTCGTACGCTCTCAAATTCATGGTTAAAAAAGGCAAAGGCGTTGATTATGCTGTTATGCCACTGGAATGCTTGTGGTGGATGGATGACATGACCAAGTTCAGCGTCGAGCGCAAGGATGAATGGAAGTGGACAAGCATGATTATGCAACCCAAATACGTCACCGAAGCCGACGTCAAAGCGGCAGTGGAACAAGTACTAAAGAAAAAGAATCCGCCAGCGCTTCCCAAGCTCAAGTATCAAAGATTCCATGAGGGTTTAGTTGCACAAATCATGCACATTGGACCGTTTTCTGCAGAGGGACCAAACGTTGCTAAAATTCACGCTTACATCCTAAACAGTGGACACAAGTTAAGCGGTAAACATCATGAAATCTACTTAAATGACCCAGCAAGAACAGCGCCAGAGAAACTAAAAACAATTCTTCGGCAACCCATGAAATAACCCGCTTTTTGCTTTTTAAAACCAGTGAAGAAGACGTTTTTTATCAGTAAGATATATTTGTATAATCTTTATTTCATCTATAAAACTACAAAGGTTTGCAGGATGTGCCTCGATAGCTCAGCCCGGTAGAGCGGCTGCCTTGTAAGCAGCAGGCCGCGGGATCAAGGCCCGCTCGAGGCTCTTGCATCATCATCAAATGAGTTAGATATCCTCAATATCCTTCGTTTTGATAGCCCGCTTGCATTTCTTGAGCAGTTCCGTGTCTTCTGTAACTAGTATCAAGCCCTCTTTTTCGGCAATATACGCATATGACGCATCATAGAAGGTAAGGTTTCTTTCTATGGCTATTGCCAAAATATCGCCTATACTAGCGATGCCAATTTTCTTTAGCTCCAACAGTGCATCTGAAAAAATTTGCGCTGCCCCTTTAAAGTCAATTTTTCTCTTTTTTGCCTCTTTCCAAAGAACATTACCCAATTCATACTCTGTCAGGGAACTTACCGCAAACTGTTCCGAGTTGAAGGCTTTACTGGAAAGCAATAGAGGATATAATGCAGACGTATCTATGAGGTATTTACATTTCGCGCCTTGTTTCTTTGACATCTTTTACCCATTCCTCAACCGTGACGCCTCTCATTAATCGGCGCAGTTCTTCTGCACGTTTCTGCGCTTTAGCTTTCTTTTCAGCTACAAGTTCCTCAAGAAGCCCTTCAACGGCGGCTTTTAAGTCAATACCCATCTTTTCAGCTTCATCTTTTAGGCTTTTCTTAACGCGTACAGACAGGACCTCTGTTTCCATACATTCACCCTTATATCTTGTATACAATTAAGAAAATATGTTTACAACAGATTTAAGGTTACCGACACAAAACAGGTCTCCACTTGACCTGCAAAAAACGTGCCTGTAAACAATAGGATGGTCGGGAGCAAAGCCCATTTTGTTGCTCTAAATTTTTTATTCTTCTTCTGGTTGTTCTTCTTTGTCTTTTCCGCTTGGCGGTTTGTCTGTTAAAAGCGTGTATTTGCGCGCTTTTGTGTTAATCATCTCGTTTTCGAAAAGTTTCTTTAGGGATTTGAAAACCTTTTTTGTTGGTTGACCTGTCTTGTCGGCTAATTCTTGAAGAGTTAACTCTTTACCTTCAGCTTTCATAACTTTAACGACTGCCTCATCTGTTTTATTTAGTTTCACCATTAACCACTGCCCTAGACTGTTTGTCAAACCTTATAGAGTAAATGCTTATTCAATTTTACGGTAGAAACAGCTTAAAATTAACCAAGAAATACGCCCTGAAAATAGGGGGATGGGGGTAGTGACAGAGCAACAAAAGCTTTGAGGCAGGGTAACATGGATTTTATTTGCGGCAACTGCATAGCAAGCAGCCAAACTACCAGGCGAACCTGCAATCAAGCAAGCTACTCTTCAACAAACGCAAGGCACCTTCAAAATAAGCCTCAGCATTTGTTGAGAGTATAAATAAGGGGGGTTAGATTTTTCCTAAGCGCTATAGTGTATCATGTTTTGGGAAGCGCTTTAAAGCTTCAAGTACTACCATTTAGCGGTGAAACACAGTTTGCCCAGAGAGTTCCTGTTATTCTCCCGTATAGGACGTACAGACTCAAACTTTACCAGTTTACATGATGCAGGAAGATTGGATATCGTTCACGAATGCATAGTAAGCAGCCTCTTTTTATCGCATGGTTTGCGCAGAGACGTGAATTTTCATGCTTTGCTGAACGGTCCACCAGTTCCGCCAATGCACATTCAAATCAACGGTGAAACACTCTACGATGTTCGAACAGACATGAACACCTGGCAATCCATACTCAAAAAAGTCCTCGCAGGCAAACAACACCCAGGTATATCCCGTGACAAAACAAGCTTTGAAGCCTTACTCAAAACCAAAGCCGTGGACCACCAAGTTTACGTGTTAGAAGAAGGTGGAAAAAACCTTAAAGACACTGAACTGGGTGAAAATCCAATCTTTGTCCTTGGAGACCATGTTGGCTTGCCCAAAAAAGCTGAAGCTTACGCTCTGCGGTTTGGAGAAAAAATCAGTCTTGGAAAAACACCGTATCTTGCAGCTTCATGCATAACAATAATCAACTACACCTTAGACCAGAAGCTTAAAGCTGGCTCCTGAAGTGCTCATAGCCTTTAGCTTCAATACTTCGTTTGACGCCATCAACTTTGTAGGCAATTTCTTTTTCGTATGTTGCCTTTCCAATGGCGATTAAGTTGCCTCCAACCGTTTCAACGACAGTTTTCGCTTCTTCCCATTTTTCAGGCTTAACAGTTAAGACTAACTCGTATTCTTCTCCACCATACAAAGCCAAATCATACGCGTTCAAACTGTTTTGAGAGGCAAACTCTTCCACCTCCACAGCAATTGGGACTTTGTCAATCAAGAAACCAACCCCGTTATTCTGCGCCAACTCATGTAGACACAAAGCCAAACCGTCACTGCTGTCCATTGAAGCTGAAACAAAATCGTAACCGCGAAGCGCCAAACCCTCACGTAACCTTGCCTTAGGATTATAAACAGAATCTATCAGCACTTCACGTGCATGCTCGGAAGCTTCAAGTTTGTCTTTGAGCAAGCGTAATCCAGCCGCTGTTTTGCCAAATAATCCTGTAACTGCCACTATGTCACCTGTCCTTGTGCCTTTGCGTAGCATCAAAGAACTTTGTTTAGCGGTGCCAAACAGGGAAACTGCAATGATTAAATCTTGGGCTTCTCCAGTGTCGCCGCCAACTAGGTAGCATCCGTATTCTCGTACGCCAGTGTTTAAGCCGTCAGCGATTTCTAAGATGCACTTTTTTTTCGCGTATTGTTTAGGTAAGCCAAGTGCAACTAATGCAGCGGATGGCAAGACGCCTTTTGACGCGAAATCGCTGATGTTCATGACAATAGCTTTTCTGGCTGCCTGATAAAGGCTCATTCCAGCAGGCACATCAGTTGCTCCAACAAGCATGTCAGTTTTTAAAACTGCCACTTCGCCCTCAATGCCAAAGGGAACAGCAGAAACGTCATCGCCAAACGGCACAGGCATGTTGGGCATAAGCGTTAAACGCTTCTGAATCAAACGAATAATATCACGCTCGCCAAGACTTGCGCCAGACAAACCAACCGACCAATCCAAGCAACAAGTAACAAAACAGCCAAATAAACAAACACCCTAAAAAACACCAGCCCACACAAACCAACATTTAAAAATATCCAGCACCCTTCAAATACGCAAGACGCATTTGGGCCTCGATAGCTCAGCCCAGCAGAGCGGCTGCCTCGTAAGCAGCAGGCCGCGGGAGCAAAGCCCGCTCGAGGCTTTTGACTTGTATTTTTGTTGTGCGTGTAAGCGGAAAGGTTTATTAAATATTATTTCTTCCGATGCTTGTTTGGAGAGCGTTAACAATGCGTTTGTTCGGTGGCAGCAAAGACCACGGCGACAATGGTGGTGGAAAACTTAAGTGTCCATACAAGGGCTGCGAAAAAAAGTTTAGCAAGCCCACAGTGGTCACTGATGTCTCCACTATTCCCCGTCAAACGCATTATGCTTGCCCACATTGCATGTCTAAGCTGGATATTGTCACGGAAAACATGAAGATTATCGATGTTAAAGCAATGGATTATCCAACAGTGTTTGATTCTCCAGCAAAATGTGCCCACTTTAGCGGTGGTTTAGGTGGAGGTTACTTTTCAGCTGGCTCGTTACCCGATGAATGTTTGGTTTGTCCAAAAGCGTTACAGTGTACTGAACGCAGAAAATAACGTGGTTAGTTAAGGGTTTTAGGTGTATTCAAAGCTGCGGCTTTTGGTTGTATGGGGTAAACGTATGGTGAATTTGGTGCCTTTGCCGGTTGTGCTTTGGAAAGTTATGGTTCCACCCAAAGCTTCTACGAGTCGTTTGCAGACAGCTAGTCCGAATCCTTGACCTTTGGATTTTGTGGTAAATAGGGGCTTAAACATGCTTTCCTTTATGCTCTCTGGGATTCCCTCGCCTGTATCTTCAACGGTTACCACAAGGCTGTCTTCTTCTTGGAAGGCATGTATGGTTAATGTTCCCCCGTTAGGCATGGCTTGGACAGCGTTTAGAACCAAGTTGCCCAGTATCCGTTTCATGTAGGTTGGTTCGATAACTGCTGTTTTCGCGTTTTCTTCAATTTGGATATTGGTTTTGATGTTGCTGGTTACACGTTCTTTTATTGCGGCTTTTATGGTTTCTTCTAACTGGGTTTTTTCAATGTGAGAACTCAGAGTTTTTGAGTAATCTTGAAGGTCAGAGACTATTTTGTTTATGTATTCAGAATTTTTCCTAATTAATTCTAAACTTTCAGTTATGTTTTTCTTTACTTCACTCTCTGGCAGATACTCTAACTCGTTAGTTGCCAAAAACACTTCGCCTACAATAGATTGCAGGGGATTGCGTATGTCATGTCCTACAATGCCAGCGGTTTGTCCAACAGCCGCGAGCCATTGCGCTTCTTTCAACTGGTCAATGCGTTCTTGCGCCATCTTTTCTACTTGTTCAGTGCATTGCTGCAATGCTTTTCTCAAAAATATATTCTCCTCAATTAACTCTTCGCTTTTCTTGCTTTTTGTTATATCTTCAAAAATGGAGACGAAATAGCCCTGTTTTGGGCTGTAAACTGAATATTGGTACCACTTTTTAGTTAACTGCGAATACTTCTCTAGAATGATGGGTTTTTCAGATAGTTCTGAAGGCAAGTTGTTTATCCAATTGGCTGGATTGTCTTCTGTGTTGGAGAAGACTTCGGTTGCTTTTTTGCCTATGATTTTTTCTTTGCTGAGTTCAAAAATGTCTTCAAAGGCTTTGTTGACGTCGATAAATATGTAGTCTACTGGTTTATCGTTTTGGTTAGTTATGATTTTGCAGTAGGCAAAGCCGTCTTGCATGTTGGCGATTAGCGTGGCTACTTGCTTGGGGTTATAAGCAAAGGCTTCCCATAACTCGCCTGAAAGGGTGACGTTAGTTTTCAATTATTCACAACCAGCAGGATGGTTTAGCTAATTAAATTCTTGGAGAATTTGCTTGTTCGCTTTACGAAGGTTCTCATTTGGGCACCTTCAGTTCTTCATATTTACTGTGTTATAGATATAAAGTTTGTTGAAAAATAGCAAAATTGCTTAATTGGAGCAATCGACTTAAA
>CAYMLF010000065.1:0-10507 GCA_964391275.1 uncultured Candidatus Bathyarchaeia archaeon | reverse complement strand
GCATCCAAATAGCATATCTATGCACAAACCTATAGGGGAGTAGGTCGCTATTGGCGAAAAACCACCTCATTTATGTTATAACCCTTTTTTGCGCTTTAAATAGGGGATAGGGTCTACTGAGAGAGCAAAAACGCCCAGTTCAACATGGCTTTATATAAGGGAGGGGGGTCTGCTGAGAGAGACCTCGCCGCTGCCATGTTCACGTTTTAGGTGCTTTATATAAGGGGAAGAGTTGAGTGACGGCTGTTAGGGTTTGTAGGTTTTGGGGTCTGGTATGGCAAAGTTGTTTCCGCCCAAATGATACAGCATCCGCGCCTTTTTCAAATCGTAAGTTTCCGTAAACACGCCTTGGTCAGCATACGCTTCAACAATTCTGCCTACAAAAACCGTGTGGTCACCTGTGGTAAACTGGTCCTCAACGGTGCATTCAAGGTGGGCTATGCATTCGCGGATGGCTGGCGCACCTACTTTTTTTGCTGGCATCGCGGTTAAGCTGGCTTTTTTGAATTTTTCAAAGCTTCTGCCTGAAAAAGTGCCGCACGCCAAAACCGCCTGTAGCAGCTCAAGCGTTGGGATGTTTATGACGAACTCGCCTGACTCAGCAATCAACGTGTGGGAGTGACGCGTCGGCGCAAGGCTAATTGCTACCATCGGCGGCTTACCCGAGGTCGGCATAGCCCAAGCCATGGTGGTTATGTTGGGTTTACCCGCTTTTCCCACGCAGGAAACAAGCACGGTGTGCATTGGATGCAACAGTCGGGTTGCAACTGACAAGTTAACGCTGCTTTTTGCGGACATAAACATCGCCTAAAATACGTTATGGTTAAGCCGTATTTTTCTTTTTCCACAACAAAAAAGCCCATGCACCCCTCAAGAAGGGGAACCTTTTAGTGGCACCAACGGCTTATAGTAATATGGTGAATTGTTTTATGAGAATGCATTCTACGCAAGGATGCAGAAAACCCCGAAAAAACCAAGAAAACCAACTCGACCCAGCCAACGTTAAGAGGCGGCATTCCAGACAAGAAACACTTGAAGAATGCCCCTAACCAAAAACCGTTTTTCCGCCCTCATTTGAGGACTTTAACAGTTACTACATCCTTCTTCCAAGGCATCACAGACACGCAATCGTTAAGATACTGTAAAATGTCACCTTCAACCTGCTCAGGAGACACCTCAACACACTCATCAATCAAACTAATCTTAATCAAAGCCGTTTTACCCATAAGTCCTTTCCACACACTAAATTAAGAAGCGCTAAAGCCTAATTTTAGCCCCTTTCCTACATTCAGGGCAAACCGAACCCTCTTTGCATCCTTCAAGGTCAGCTTTAAGCACAATCCGAGTTCCAATATACCCACCGCAACTGTTGCATGTAATGCGTATTTGGGCAACAGACTGGTTTTCTTCAATAACTTCGATCGGCATCGGTTTTGCATTCTCCTCTCTTCAACGCCTTCTTCAGCAAACACTCAACGTATTCTTCAGCCGTCATATGCCGCTCTGCAGCTTGAACCTTAATCACGTCGTACAGCTCGTCGCTGATGGTAATTCGCTTGACATCTTTAGTCAATGGTTTAGCCTCTAACGCTCAATCTGGTACCGTACTTTACAGTACAGCGGATATAAATTTTTGTGCATCCAAAACATCACGACTAAAAAAATTACCAACAAACCTTCTTAAAGGAAAAATATTTCTACATTAACTTTTAAATAATCGCCAGTACGTAGCATAAAAACAACAAGAAGGGAGAAAAAAACGCCGAAAAAAGGTTATAAAACAATCACTGTAAAAGCCGAAGTCTACGACTACTACTACAAACAATGGCTAAAAGTCAAAGAAGAATACACCCTGAAAAAAGGCATACAAAGCTTCTCCTCATACATCACCCACATCTTATTCCAACTCATAAACGAAGACACACAAAAAAACGCCAACCCCGAAAAAACCGAAAAATAACCTCCCTTCAACATGCAAATAATAAAAAATGCTTGTGTGTGCGGAAAAAAACCAGCCGCCAAAATGGGAAATGGATTAGGTGGTTTGCACCAGTGTTTCAGTACAGTAAACTCCCTGTGTTGTAGTAATGACCATACGTAACGGCGTTGACAAGTCGTAAACCATGACTCGGTTTGGAACCACAATGTAGAAGGCAATAGTCCAACCTGACTGGATAGTTAAGCCTTCACTGGCGGGTTCAAAGTCAAAGGGTTTTCCACCGACACTCACAGTTGTTACGCCTTCACGGTTAATATCGTCTATGTATGGCAAGTCTCCAGGCATTGTTCCGTTAATCTTGCAGTAAATGACATAGTTGTTTGTTCCGTTCCAGTCACACTGCATACCTTTAACGTCGATTTTGTTCAAAACGATGTCGGTAGGTCCAGTGTCTGAAATAGCGATACCAACAATGCTTGTTGAACTGTTTGCGTACCAAACGTGGCTGGTGGCAATGTACATTTTCTCTTTCTGCACCTGGCTGGTGGTGACGTTCGTAGCGAAGAACACCACAGTGGTCGAGAGAATGACTGCCGCCACTAGAATGATTAGGTTGCCTACTGGAGCACCTAAGGCACGCTTATTCTTGAGGAGTCTTGTTAAACTTAAGTGGTTCATCGGTTTTTGACTCCCCTTGTTGGCACTTCTATTGATGCTTCATCATTTACCATCTGCAGTTTAACGTGGTCTTCCCTGTTTACTTTTAGGTAAGTCAATGATTTGCATTGGTAGATTACTTGTGCGCCGTTGCGTTTGTCAACGTACTTGAGAAGGTTTAGGTATTGTTTTTCTGTGCCTTTTAGCACTAGGGCTATGTAAAAGTATGGTTCTACGGAGTTTGACTTATTTTCTTTTCTGCTCATGCTCATTCCTTCAATCGTTTCTCTGCGCTTTTTTGTCGCAAAGCAACAGTATATTAAATATTAAGTCTTAATAAACATTCTGGCTCTGAATCAGAATAACACCAAAAACCAACATACAAAAACAAAAAACAACCAAAAAATTGCAAAAAACCACAAAAACAAGCCCCAACCAACCAAAACCAAAAACAAAACCCAAACATCAAGCAAAACGATACATCAACAACCCTCACCAAAAAAAACCAAATATACAATAAAAACCAAAAACCCGCCAACCAACCCAAAAAACCCATCGGTGCATATGTTAATACTGAGCAGGTAATGAAGTTTCCAACGGTTTTTTACGTGAAAAAACCAGTCCTGTAGACTTTACAATCTGAGGTATCCCAATAAAATCCATAAAAATCAGCAAGCCACGAGCAAGCAATGCAAACGCGCCTGCAGGACCAACAGCAACCCCGAGAAGCCCAAGAATTCCAATAATTCCAAATTCCTGTACGCCAGCTCCCGCAGGAGTTATGGGAACAAACGCTAAAGCGGTCACCAACGGGTGAATGAGGAAGTAAGCTATCCATGGCACATAGGTAATTCCCAAGGCTAAGCCTAAAAACCACCATTCAAAACCCTTCAAAATCCAACAGGCAAATGTTAAAATGCTTATTTCAGGAATCGCACAGCGCGTGCTATGTGAGCTTTGCTTGTACTCTTCAAGTTTACCCATCAAACCGCCCGTAAATCTTCTCAGATACCTGGAATTGGCGATTTTGTCAAATAACGAGATTGCCCTTTTAGACCATGTGAAAAGTGCCAGCACGATTGCTCCTACAAGCATCAAGGTTATGCCTAAAGCCGCAACTATAATGCCTAAATTCACCCCCATGAATGCTTGCGGGAACATCTGATTCCAAGTCTCGGCTGGAACAAACGTTACCAGATAAATCACGGCGCCTACTCCGCCAACCACTTTGACTAAAAACTCTATAGTTTGTATGCCTAAAATGGTTGAAAGCCCCTTTGACGCTGGAACATTTTGGTCACGAAGATAAACAGGCATCAAAATGTAGCCTGAACGACCAGGAGTCACATCACTTGTCAACATTCCCGCGTATTGGGCAAGAAGCGTTTTGCCAAAAGAGGTTTTAACGCCACTTTTGCCCAGGACACGCCTTAACCTGACGGTAAAGAGAAGATTTATTCCAAAATACATCAGAAAAGCCAAAACCAAGTATTCAACCTTGATAGTAAGCAGTGCATCATAGAGTGAACCTATTCCCACATACCAAAGCAAAGCCGCAAAAATAGCCACCATGAAAACTATTTGAAGAGAAATTTTTAGAAAACGTTTAGATGAACTCTGTTGTTTTTGCTCGCGGGGCGACTGGGGGGTTTCCATAAAGTGGAATTCCTTTAAGCGTTAAATTGTTTTTAGGGTCTGACGCATTCAGCTTTGGGTCTATAGGGGCGTTTGGTGATTCTTTTTCGGCGGTGATAATCGCATTCGTTGATTCTTGTCAGCATCCAACCGTTATCCTGATAGATGCAGCCGCAGGGCAAATTGGTTATTTTTGCAGGTTGTTTAGTTTTCTTGTTTTGAGCCATTACGCGTCAGCTTTCAATAAATATCGTTTTATGTTAATTAACTTTAAGAAACAAGAGGTAAAACCTTCCTAAATGGGCAAGGTTATGGATGCCGTCTGAGTAACTCTGAGTTTTCATCCACGAATGTCAACCTAATGCCTTCTCATCATCCGGCAACACTCATAAAACTCAAACAAAAATAAAAGCCTTCATAAAAAACAGCTAAATCGAGCCAAAAATGTAAGCCAACAAGCCAAAAACGAACCACAACAAAACAAGCTTCTTTACCCTGCGGGCGCTCTCGCGTGAATGATTCATGATTAAAACCGCTGAACTAACCACCAACCCCACATTCGTGACCAGCACAAACGGGATAAACCAAACCGAAACCAAGCCGTAAAGCAAGGGAATTGGAGTTAAAGCAACCGCTGATAGGTAAAATACTGCGGCGGCAACAGCGGCTTTTTTGTCGCCGTACCGTACTGCAAGGGTTTTTATGCCTTGCTCGCGGTCGCCTTTGATGTCAACGATGCCTTTAGTGATTTCTCTGCCGGTGTTTGAGAGAAAAGCCATTAACGCGAACAGTAAGACGTTAAGTTGAACTGCATCGGTGACTACCATGCTGCCGTAGATGAAGGGGATAGCTACGCATGCACTGACTAAAAAGTTGCCTGGCAAACCGCTACGTTTCCCAACAGTAACGTAGGACACAGTGATTATCCATGAAGCAATGGCAACAAGAAGACAGAGCAAACTTGTAAGAAAAGCAAACACTAAACCAACCATTGTAAGCAGCAAAACAAACACTAACGCCGTGTTTGCCCCGATTAAACCACTGGGGATTGGACGCATTGGCTCGTTGACAGCGTCGATTTTTCGGTCATAGTAATCATTGATTGCCATGGCAGCGGCGCAAAGCAGAAAACCCGTGAAGAAACCATATAAAATGCCGAGCCAGCTTGCTTGCAGCGGTTGTGACGTTGCAAGTATGGCGCCTACGAAGACGGCAAACCCCATCATTGCACAGTTGACAGGACGCATTAGTTTTATGAAGGCGCCAACTTTATTCATGCTACTCTCTCAATCCGTTGTGTCATTGTAGTTGGTTAAGGTTAGTTATAAAAATTCTATGGATGCCTCGCTTTTACGTATAATTTTTATGAAGGTTTACGTCTATTGTTTTGAAGAAAAATGGAAAATGCGGATGCAGCTAGGTCTGCTTGTGTACCTAAAAAACGTCATTCCAAAGTTGTCAGGGCTCTGCTTCTTGTGGCTGGAACGATTTCGCTAGTGTTGGGTATGATTGGGTTGGTTTTGCCTATTTTGCCTACAACCCCGTTTCTTTTAGCTACAGCCGCTTGTTATTTGAGAAGTTCAGAGCGTATGCATAAGTGGCTGCTTTGTAACAAGTGGTTTG
Source organism: uncultured Candidatus Bathyarchaeia archaeon (assembly GCA_964391275.1). Taxonomy (GTDB): domain Archaea; phylum Thermoproteota; class Bathyarchaeia; order Bathyarchaeales; family Bathycorpusculaceae; genus Bathycorpusculum. The sequence goes on along the minus strand of CAYMLF010000065.1, from coordinate 4,653 downwards.
GCAAGTACATACGTGATTATCAAGAAGGCAGAGGGATTCCTTTAAAGACCAAGATTGTAGCGGTAACTATCTTGTGGGCTGCCATTCTATATTCATCATTTATCATATTAAACGAGATTCTGATTGCACAAATCGCCCTTTTAGCAATAGCAGTGGCCGTAAGCGTGCATTTAATCAGACTGCCAACTTTAAGAAAAATCAAGGCTCAATAGCGTTAAACAAGATGGTTTAAAAGGTTTGGCACCGCCTTAATCAATACAAAGTTATTGGTGAAATGTTTTGGGTGACAATTACGCCCCTTTAATTGGAGACAGTTATGCTCCTGAAAAAATACGGGTAATTATTCCTGTAGGCGGCAGAGCCACGCGTCTGTTGCCTCTGACTGCTGAGACCAGTAAAGCCTGCTTGCGGTTGCTAAACAGGCCTCTTGTAGAGTTTTCTCTGCTTTCTTTGGCTTCTCAGGGTATTCGTAATTTTATTTTTGGCGTTAAAGGCTACACTAATTATCGTGATTTATTTGATTATTTTGAGTCAGGGTATGGTTTTTCTGTTCGTTATAACATAAAACCGAGAATCCACATCAAGTACCAACCTAATGTGCCAGATTTAGGCAGTGCAGATTCTGCAAGAATAAACATGGAATACTACGACTTGAAGACCCCTGTTTTTGCGGTTCAAGGCGATAACATTTTTGACATAAAAGTAAGAAACCTTATCGATTTTCACAAAGAAAAAGGTGCTGCCATGACCATCGTTTTGCGGGAAGTCCAGAATGTTGAAGGCTTAGGCATAGCTGACATCGATAAGAACTGCAAAATCAACCGTTTCGTTGAAAAACCCCTGCCAAAAGACGCACCCAGCAATTTAGCTAACACTGGCTTATACGTTATTTCTCCAGAAGTAAAAAAAATCTACAAGGAAAAAGGCGTTCAGCAAATCATTAAAGAGAAGAATCGGCTTGATTTTGGATACGATTTTATTCCCTACGTTATTAAATCGGGGCGTCCAGTTTACGGTTACACTTTGAAAGGCAGTTGGTTTGATGTAGGCACTCCAAAAAGCTACTTGGAAGCCATGAAAAACCTGCTGCATGGCGGTTTTCCAACGTTAAATGATTTTGGCGGAAGAATAAGCGAGGACTGCAAGGTTTGGGTACAAGGCGAAAGTAACGATTCAGAGAAGCGCCGTGAAGAGATAGTTCAAAGAATAAAGCAGAAAAAAATCGAGGTGGAAGGCGCAGTTTTGATTGGTAGGCACTGCCAAATCGAGGACGGAGTCAGGCTAGTGGATTGCTGTATCGATAATTTCACACGGATTGGCAAGAACGCTATTGTCGAGAATTCAGCGGTTATGGATAGAGCCATAATCGGCGAGGAGGCAGAAGTGCTGGAAAGCATTGTTGGCAGGCATGTAGCGGTTAATTCAAGCCAAAAGAACCCGACGAAGCTCAACGCGGTATCAGTGGTTGCTGACGACGTGACACTAGAAGAAGGCTGCGTGCTAGTTTCATCAAAAGTTTATCCGCATCAACGTGTACGGGGCGTATTCCAAAACCAAACATTAATTTCCAACTAAGCCTTGAACCATTTAAAAATCAAGTACTTAGCACTTTTTTCTTTCAAGTCAGGCACTGCAATAATGAATCTTTTACGCACTGTCGTCGCTAGCCGCCCTGCTTTTACGATTTCAGTTGCGGATATGCTGCTGCCTGAAGCTTTCACGGAAACCATGTAAGGCGCATGCTCCACTCCAGGTCCATACTTGTAAACGGCGAAGTCGCAGCCAAACTTTATGCCAGGCGTAACAATCAAGCCTTTGTCTCGAAGATCCTTATAGACAGCGTATTTTTCTTCAAACCCCTCATAGAGTTCTTTTATTTTTTGGCGGAGTCTTTTAAGGCTGACTTTACTTTTGCCTTCACAAATTACTATCTGTTCTGTCTCGGCAAGGTAGAGTCCTTCCATTAAATCTAAAATTAGGGGAACGTTGAATTCAGGAATTTTCGGTTTAGGTATACCCAGCGGTTTTCCATAGTAAGCGGTTTTGTAGAGCTGTGAGCCCTCCGCGGGGTTCCAAACGACCAGAAAGTTCTCTATGAGTTCAACTTTAATTTTTTGGTTTTGTGCTTTTTTAGCCAATTTTACATTACCATGGAGAGCATTCCTGCTGCGTCTGCGGCGTCTTCGGCTTTGTCAGCAGAATTCTCCAGCAACTGCAGAATATCTCTCAGTAAAAGCAAAACTGGCGTTTCAAGTTTGGCGCTTAAGACTTTTATGCTGAGCTGACGGTATTGGTCGTCTACTATACGTTCGGCTATTTCCACGTCTTTGGCGCGCTCTAAAGTTTTTTGTGAACCATAATTGAGTACCATCATGGTTTCACGCAGCTTTAAAACTGCATCCAAAACTGCAAGCGACAGTTTTAAGAGGTCTTTTTTGATGTCTGTTGGGATTGCCCAGTTGTGCTCCATTATTTCTACTAGGTAAAATGCTATGCCTTCTGAGAAATCAGATATTTCGCTGGATAGGTTCGTGAATCTTAAGAAGTCTTCTCGACTGATGAGAATTGCGCCGATTTCAGCTAGCTCCTGAGAAACCATACGTCGAGCTTTCGTGACTTCTTCTTCGCCTGTTCGTATGTCGCTTAAAAGTTTTCTTGCGTTTTCTTTGTCTCCGCTAGCGAAGAATTCAACTAATTGTGGAATTTTCCTTGATACGTCTACGACTTTGCGTAGGTTATCTTGACAAGCGTTTAATGCTCTACGTTTTACACGCTCTTCTGTTTCTGCGGGAAGTACCAACTGTTTCTGCGCCCCTCTCACAATACCCTGTATTTTATTCAATCCAAATTGTACATGTGCATTAAAAAAGGTAGCTACTTACTTTCGACTGTTTTCCCCAGAGATTCAAAGTCTATCTTGCCTTGGAAATACTGGTGTAGCAACGCGGGTAGCTGTTTTATGGGGGTGCGGACTTGTTTCCAGCTGTCTCGGTCTCGAACGGTTACAGTGTCATCTTTAAACGTATCATAATCGATGGTTACGCCAAGCGCAACGCCTGCCTCGTCAGCCCGTGCATAGCGTCTGCCAATTGAGCCTGCCTCGTCATAGTCAGTCATGAAGCCTTCGCAGGTGAGCATTCGCTGTATCTCTAAGGCTTTAGTGTCTAAGCCGTCTTTGCTCATAAGCGGGTAAACGCCGACTTGAATGGGCGTTATGCATCGTGGGAAGCTGAGGACGACACGGTCGTCTTTTAGGCGGTACGCATACTCAAGCGCAACGTAAAAGAGGCGGTCACAGCCAAAACTGGGCTCCACAACGTGAGGAACAAACCTTGTGCCTCGAACGATTGTTTTTTGTCGGCTAATGTCAACTTGTTCCTTGAACACTTGATAGTTGCCAGCCATGTAGTAGCCGTCTTTTTGCATGGCGTCTGCGACTTCTTGAGCGGGCACTTTGGCGAGTGCAGCAGCGACTTTGCCTGCGTCTCCCTTGTAGACTGGACCAAGCTTTGCCATAATTGGTTTAACCGTGAGTTCTTCGGTTTCAACTGGATTTTTATATTCCTTGTAAACTGTCATGTCTACGCCGCTGGCTTTCATGTGGCAGGACAGGTCGTAGTCGGTGCGGTAAGCGTGACCGCTAACTTCTACCCAGCCCCAACGGTCAACAAGCACTTCCTGATCAAAACTTTGCGTGCTGTAGTGGGCTTTTTCCCATGTCAACTTTTCGATGAAACGCTGCTTCTCTTGGGGAACCCCGAGTTCGACGAGTAAGCGTTTTGCCATAGCCATAAAGAACGCTTGCCACTCACACTGGATAATTTTCTTGTCAAGTGCCTCGCGCACAGTAAAGTTCGTGATGTCCTCGCATTCTTTAAGCCGAGTATCACAAAGCAGAATCGGAAGAACTTCATCTTCGACCTCCTTTATGAAGTTGCAGCTTTGGTCTTGCGGGTCAAAGAAGAATTCCAAGTCAGCAATCGTAAACTCGCGCAGGCGGATTAAGCCTTGCCGAGGCGAAATTTCGTTTCGCAACGCATGACCTATTTGGAGACCACCAAAGGGCAGCTTTTCACGGGCTACATTATAGAGTCGGTTAAACTCGACGAAGATATTTTGTGCAGCTTCGGGTCTGCCGTAGCCAGTTGCGCCTGAGTATGGCCCGATTGTGGTTTCAAACATTGTTAAGAACCGTTGCGGGGGACCAAATTTGCCGCCGCAGTCTGGACAGATAACGCCGTGACGCTCAAGCTCAATGGCGATTTCGTCAAGCGTCATCTTTTCGGCTTCTTTAGAGCTTATGCCTTTCTCCTCTAGCAAATGGTCTGCGCGGAACCGTGTGTGGCAGTCTTGGCACTCCACCATCGGCTCTTTGAAGTGGTCTACGTGGCCTGAGGCTTCAAACACTTTGCCTGGCGCAATAACCGATGACTCCATCTCGTAAATACCAATTTTCTTAACAAATAACTCGCGCAGGCGACCCTCAACGTTCTGCTTTAAACGTGTGCCCAGTGGTCCGTAGGTTACGAAGCCGCCGCTTCCACCGTAAATCTCAAAGCTTGACCAGAAAAAACCTCGTCTTTTCGCTAACTCGTTAATTGCAGTGAACTTGTCACATGCTGGTTTTGAACATTTGGCTTCGTCGCTCAACCT
>CAYMLF010000064.1:0-10592 GCA_964391275.1 uncultured Candidatus Bathyarchaeia archaeon | reverse complement strand
AGCAAGCAGGATTGCCAACTAACCAGTCAGTTGAGCAGTTGGGTGCATGTTTGGCTGGGTTTGATGACAAAATCAGCAGTTTGCGTGGGGAACAGGAAGCAGCTTCCAAGGGCATGCAAACTGACCAGAAACGAACTGCACAGTTGGCACAGGAAGACAAGTGCCCATTGTGCATTCAGCCTTTGAGCGGCGATTACAAAACCAATCTGATGCAGCGCATAGAGCAAGAGAACGTGGAACGCCAAAGGCTCATAAATCACCTGCGGCTTGAAATTGCCGATTTGCAGAAAGCCAAAACCTTGGCGTCAGATGCTTACATGGGGCTGCAAAACGTTTCAACTCGTGATTCTGAGTTAAAGATGAGAATTGTTGAGGAAGAAAACAACCTTAAAAGCCTCACAGTCGAGCTTGAGCAGCAGCAACAGCTTGAAGCAGAACAACGCATAGCGTTTGAAAGTGTGCAGTTTGAAATCGGCAAATTCGACTTGTCGGATTTGGATGCTGCCCGCTCACGCAGAGAACAAGTGTTTAGGCAATTCTACGTTTTAGAATCGGATTTGCGCACTAAAGAGAACCGCAAAAAAGACGTGCTACGACGTTTAGACGACGCTAAAGAACGAATTGACTTGGCTCAGCAGAAAAGCGAGCAGGTTGAGCGGCTCAAACGCACCGTTGAAACGTTGAGCGCAATTCGCGATGCTTACCGAAGTATTCAGCCAAAACTAAGAAGCGAATTCGTCAAAGTCCTGCGCAATTTTGTTCAGCAAGTGCTCGACAGCTTAGTAGGCAGCGAAACACCCCTGCTCAACATCCTCATTGATGAGACTTACACGCCTTACGTGAAAAGCGACAGCGGGGTTGACCGCGAAGTCTCCAACCTTTCAGGCGGCGAACGCACTTTGCTGGCGTTTGCTTACCGACTTGGGCTGGGGCAGCTAATTATGCAGTCGCGTACTGGGCATGGCTTGGGGATGTTGATGCTGGATGAGCCAACGGAGAACTTGGGCAGTGAAGATGGAAGCATTGAGCGGTTGGCGGAAGCGATTAGCAGGTTTAAGGCGATTGAGCAAATCATCGCGGTTACGCATAGTGAAGCGTTTGCTGACAAGGCTGAACACGTGATTACGCTGGAGAAGGAAGCTGGCGTTAGCAAAATCTCCATAGAACGCTAACTTCCCCAACGTTACTGTTTTTTAGACGTATTTTATGATTATCACTTGCCAGAGCAGCGTGTTTGGTTGCGGTTCAGATGTGCGGTAGTCATGCCCCTCGGGGATGTATCCAAGTGCTTCGTAGGATACGCTTTTTAGGTCTTCGAAGACGTATGTTCTTGTCCAAGAATCGCCTGGGAATAGTTCTCCAAAGAAGCCTAATTGGGGCTGGACTCCTGAAGAGTTTCTCTCGTACAGGAAGAAAGTTCCTTCAGGTATTTTCTTGTCAGGGGTATCGTTAGTTAATGTATAGTTAATGTAGTATTGGTAGCTTCCAGTTTTTTCTATAACTATGAACTGGTTCATAGTAACTGTTAATCCGTCTTGTGCTTGGTATGGAACACCTGTTTGGAGGTAGGTTAATTGAGTTGGAGCTGGTGTAGGTGTCGGGGTTGGCGTAGGAGTTGGTGTTGGTGAAGCCGTAACTGTTGACGTTGGAGTTGAGGTTTCGGTTGGAGTAGGTGTTGACGTTTCTGTTGATGACGGATCGGGTGTTATAGTTGGAGTGAGATAACCTGAGGGGGTGGGTGTCGGGTTAACTGTTGGTTTTGGGGTTGTTTTTGGAGGATTATTTGTGTTAGCTTGCGCATATCCCCAAAGTGTGTAACCTGCAAGGGCAACCACCATCACGACTACTAAGGTAATCAAACCCGCTTTTAAGGCAAGATTCATTTCTTTCCACTTAAGCCTATAATTCAAGCAAGTTAGCTTAAGGCTTACTCTAATTAAGAGAAATAAGAGAATTTGAATCTATATTGTTGTATTTTTCGCAATTAGCATGGCACTGTTTGCTCTAAGAATCTTCTTGCGCAGATAGCTCAAGGGCGTGGTGAATCTGGTGTCGTCCACATAATGCGGCGTTAACTGCACAATAAAGCCCATTCTACTTAGCAGTTCACTTATGCCCTGCCAATCCAAGCGTGTGTGAACGTCGGCTTTTGAATAGTCAATTTTAGGCAGCTTGGCATGTTTCAGCTTTAGGTAGGCAACGTTCATTTTTTCGTCCACAAAATAGTGCGCTCTCAACGCCGCATTCTCCAAAGTACGATTGAACTGGTATGCGTTGGTTGTTGGTGGTGGTTCATGGTCAAAAAACAATATTCCGCCCAGTTTCACCATACTGGCGAGTTTTTTAATGGTTTTCAGGTAATCTGGCAAGTGGTGAATAACCGAGTAGCCAGTAACTAAATCGTACTGCCCTTGCAGGTTGGTTTTGTCTAAGTTAATGTTCAAAACCCTCAAACGATGGCTCTTTATCATGGCTGCTTGTTTTTGGCACAGTTTTCGGCACATATCCGGCGAAATATCAACTGCCGTCACCGTGTAGCCGAGCGTGAGCAGTTTTTGTGTTATGTTTCCTGTTCCAGCGCCAAAATCCAAAGCCGTGAAGGTTTGGTTTTCTACTTGGGCAGTTAAGGCTTGCAGGAGTTGGAGTAGCCTTTTTTGTTCTTGTTTGTTGTAGATTTCGGTGTGGATGAAGTCGTAGTAGTCTGCTTCTTTTTGGTGGACGGCGATGTTGCACTTGATTACTGCATCGTATTCCAGCAAAACTCGCCCTGCCAAATGGACAGCCAAACAATGTTAAAGGTTTGCTACATGCAGGATGCAACAACAACTTTTCCCACGTTTTTACACTGTCTGTGACTGACTTTTGCATTTCCTTAGTCAACAAATACCATTCTGCCCATTCATCTTCTAATCAAGAGAGAGGGAAAATAATCAAATGAGCAGTTTAGTTAATCCGTTAGAAGTTTTAAAGTCGCTCTCAGACGCAACCAGCATGCTGATTGGCAAAGTCGCAAAATCCGTCGTCAGCGTTAAAGCGCAAATGTCACGGGGCACAGGCATCGTACTCACCAGCGACGGCTACATCCTCACCTGCAACCACGTTCTAGCCGGATGCAGCACCGTCAAAATCGGGCAAGGCGAACGCGCAATCACCGCCAGAATCGTTGGCACAGACCCCTACAACGACATTGCCCTGCTCAAAGCAGAAGGAAAATGGGCACCAATCGAACTTGGCGACTCAGAAAAACTCAACGTTGGTCAATACGTCTTTGCACTGGCAAATCCATTCAACCGCTCGCAGCCCACGGCAACTATGGGCATCATAACCAACGCGAACAGCACCATACGCGGCTGGCGTGCAACCCAGCTTGAAAACGTCATCGCCACGGACGCGCAGCTTAATCCGGGTTTCAGCGGTGGACCACTGATTGATGTTGACGGCAAATTAATCGGCATAAACACTGCTTACGTGTGGCAACGCGGCATCGCTATCCCCATAAACCGTGTAAAAAGTATTGCTGACCAACTTATGACTGGGCGTGCAGCGCAACGCGGCTACTTGGGCATAGTTGCTAACACTGTTGCTATTCCAGCTGAAATCGCTCAGCAGGCGGGTTTGGAGCAGGAAACTGGCGTGATGATATTCAGTGTTGAACCGAATTCTCCAGCGCGCAAAGCAGGTTTAGCCATGGGCGACGTGCTTGTGGAGTTCAACGGTAAGGCAGTCAACGACTTCTATGACTTGCCGCGGCTGCTTAGTGAAGACGTGGTGGATAAAGAAGTGAAGTTGACGATTATCCGCAAAGAAAAGCTTCTGTCAGGAACAATTAAACCAATCATACATGGAGGCGAACAACAATAAACCCAAACTTAGAACTTGAGCCGCCTGAACACTTGCCTGCACCGCCACTGCGCCGCTCACCCACAGTTGCAATGCCGTTTTTCAACACCACTCCAGTGCACGGACACTCTGATCGACCTTCACTGCGTTTGTTCGTGAGAGACGATTGGAACTAGCAGTTTTTTACTGCGTTTACAGTTCGTTTAAGCAGTTGCTCTGCGGATTGCTGGTTTGGCCATGGACCTAAGCCGCAGTCTGGACCTGTAAACGCTAATCTTTCTTCATATTTTTCTTTTGCGTACCTGTATCGTTTTCTGATTGTGTCTTCAGGTTCTATTAGTTGTTCGTTTGTGGGGTTTGTGATGCCTTTTTCGTAGAGTTCTGCCCAGATAGAGTCGATGTCTGTTCGGCTGATGCCGACGCGAATTTGCTTGTCAGCTTTTTCCAGAATCTTTTTTGGTACGGCGTCAATGTTTTTTGGTGAAGCAGCGTATTCAAACGAGAGCACGTCTAAGCCTTTCACGTTTAGCAGGTTGTGTATTTCAGTTGTGAAGTGCAGGTGGATTTGTTTGGTTGGTCCTTGGAAGTCGTAGGCGCTTTGGAGTGTCTGGATTATTAGTTCTGGTGAGGCGGTGAAGCTTGTGTGTCCAAGGCTTGGTTCGTCGATGGAGACTGCCTTGGTTTGGATGTATTTGTTGTTGAGCAGGGCGTTTTTTGCGTAGCGGTTTATTGTTTGGGCAAACCCGTCTAGCACGTCTGGGTAAGCTGTCGCGCCAACCTCGTGTAGATACTGCTCTATTGGACCAAAAATTGAGACTCGCAGCATGATTTTTTTGCCAAACTCCTCGCTCAACTCTTTGGCGTACTTGTTGATAACGTAGATTTCGGGCAAAACCGCTTTTTGCTGGTCTACGACAAACGAGCCTTTGTCCATTGCTTCATGTATTGCGTTTCCGATTTGTGGAAGTCCGCTGAAGTGGGGAAAATTGATGACGTCTAATCCGCAAGCGATTTTTAGTCGGAAGGTGTCGATGATGATTTGGCAAAAGTTTTTCTGTAAAAACTCGTCTTGGGTGGGGTCTTTACCGTCTATGATTGCCTGTCTTGTTTGTATGTAGGCTTGCGCGAATGTTTCCCTCTTTATGCCGTTGGGCAAGGGGAAACTGCCGATGTCATCAATTAAAGGTTCCATAAAAGAAATTTGTCTTTGAATTCTTTTAAAGTTAATGCAACAATCAAACAGGGTAAAGCGGTGAAGTTGCCTTGAAGCGTTGTTTGGCTATGTTGCTGGTGTCTGTTGCGTTTTTTTTCTATAGCCCCCCTTATATAAAGGCAGATTTCTAGGCTATGTTGGAAAAGGCGAGGTCTCTCACAGCAGACCCCCCCTCCCTTATATAAAGCCATGTTGAATTGGGCACTGTTGCTCTGTGCGACCTACCCCCTCCTCTATATGAAGAAGTGCAGTGCCAAGTCAACCTTCAGTTCAAACCGCCGTTACCGTGTTACAACCACTTTCAACGGTTTCTCTGCGGGATTATTTGCTGTCTGCAGCGCCCCCTCAAACTCTTCAAACCTAAACCTGTGCGAAATCAAACCTTTCACGTCAACAAGTTTACGAGCGATTAACTCCACAGCCGCTGGGTACTCAACAGGCGAAATATACATCGTAAAAAACTCTGCCTCATCAGCATCCTCCAAGTTCAAGTAACCCTTCGACTCGCCAATCAACGCCACCTTCCCAGTCTTCCTAACCAAATAAGGCGTTTGCTCCACAGTCTTGGTGGTTCCAGCCGCTTCAATAACAAAATCCGACCCCAACTTGGTTAGTTTTCGAACAGTTTTAATCACGTCTTGCTTTTCAGCGTTAATTACTGCGTCTGCCCCGTATTTTTCGCTAAGCTCCAAACGGTAATCCTCCAAGTCCACGGCGATTACTCGGCAACCCTTCATCAAAGCCACCTGCGTCATCAGCAAGCCAATGGCGCCTTGCCCAAGAACGGTTACCCAATCGCCCAGGTTCGGCTTTAAATGGTCAAGGACGCGAAGCGCTAAAGCTACAGGCTCAACCACTGCGGCTTCCTCATCGCTCACGCCAGAGGGAACAGGGATTAGGCTTCGCGGCAGCATGGCTTTTGATTCGGCGAAGAAGCCGTCTCGTGTTAAACCGTAAAACTTGCCGCTGGTGCAGTATGCGGGTTTCCCTCTGAGGCAGAAGTAGCAGTGACCACAGTTAACCATGGGCACCATAACCACGCGCTCGCCAGTGTCTTCACGCACTCCGCAAGCGTCATGCCCCAAGATTCTGCCCTTCCTCATCCATCGCCAGTCGCCACGGTAAAAATGCATGTCGGTCCCGCAGATGCTGCCAGCCAAAAAGTTAACATGCACCATTCCAGCTTTTCCTTCTGGATCGGGTATCTCTTCGATTTTTATATTGTATGGTCCACGGTAAACTGCGGCTTTCATAGAAATCTCCACTTATGTCTATGGCGGTTTATTCCTAAAAACTCATCTGCCCAGTTTCGTCTGGAAAAATTTTAAATTCATAACATAACGACTTTACGGTTCGTGTAATAACTTGGATGTTATCCAAAAACAAGCCGATGCATTAACTAACCTTCGCGGAGAACCTGCCAAAAACAGGTACGCATTTATCGATATTCTTAAAATCGTGGGCATCTTGTTTGTGTTGGCTGAACATCTTGGGCCATACTACGTTTTTCCATTCACCAACTACTTGAATGTAGCATTGGGCAAAATGTACGAGTTTAATTTTGGCAGCATCGGTATAACCCTGTTTTTGCTGGCCAGCGGCTGCTCGCTTTACCTAACCCACCCCACAGTAGGCACCAGACAGCAAGCTAAAGACTTCTATCTGAAGCGCGGCCTGCGGATTTACCCCATCTATTGGTTGGCGATTGTCTTTGCACTAGTTTGGCAACCATTTCGGCTACAACAAACTTTTATCGCAGTGGATATGGTGAAATTGGTTTCAGGTTTTCAGTCTTTGGGTGCTCAAAGCCACGTTGACTTTTGGGGGTTGGTTAACGGTAACTTCTGGTTTCTCACCATACTGCTATCGCTATACCTATTGTACCCAGTTATCTCTTTGGCGTTCAAAAAGAACCCGCATGCAACGTTTGCATTGCTTATCGCCATATCTATCGTCAGCAGGTATGTCATGTCCAATGCAGCAACCTACTTTATGGGAATATACTGGATGCCACTGTGTTGGCTTCCTGAATTCGCACTGGGCATCTACCTACTTAAGCTGGGCGTGAAACCGAAAACTCAGAGCACCAAAATGCTTCTGTTCTTTGGCAACTTCAGCTTCTACCTCTACCTTATCAACCAGCCGATTCTTCAATCCTTCAACCTTGAACAGAATATCATCCTATTCGGCGTCATACTCTTCTTCTGCGGCTGCCTCTTCTACTTTGTAGATAAAAATTCCAAACAAGCCTTGCCCGACTCATACGCAAAATCCAATAAGAGCAAGCAAGCCTAATTAGATAACGACTACAAATTCAATCCCCTGATGCCTATGAACCTAGAAGCTTATAGTAAAGAGCAGCTTTGGAAGTTACTTGTGGACGCAGTGCACGCATCCGTGATGTACCCCACCCATAAAGCCTACACCAGAGACACAATACTGCCTGAAAAACCCGACATACCCCCGCAGGAACTAGCCACCAAACTGAACATGCCACTGGGTGAAGCGTTGGTTATTCTTAGCGAGTTAGCGGATGAACGAAAAGTGCAGGCTTAGAACACGTTAACGCTTGAAGCCTTAAAAGCAATGTAAACTTCTGAGCCTAAATTAAGTTCCAATTCTTTAAAGGATTTCTTGGTTATTTGAGCCACAAATACTTTGCCCACATCAACTTTAAGATTAACGATTGAATCTGAATCGGTAATTTCGACAATTTTTCCTTTATACTCATTTCTGGCGCTTGATTTAATGGGGGCATCACATAAAATTATGTCTTGAGGATTAATGTAAATTACAGTTGCACCCTGCTTTTGAGCGGAAACTTCAACCAAGATGCCATTACCGATGTCTACAAGCGATGTTTCATCTGGAGTAATCTGTGATTGCCCATTAAATGTATTGTCAACCGCGGCAAAACTTGCCAAGTTCTTGGAAAGCTTACCAAAAACCTCTGCGGGTTCACCGATTTCTGTTATCTTACCTTCATCCATCAACGCGATTCGGTGAGGCAACGTTTTTGCCTGAAACATATTGTGCGTTGCCATTATGATAGTTACTTTTCTGTCACGATTAACACTTTCAATAACTTCTTCAACTATCCCAGCGTTTTTAGGATCCAAGTTTGCCGTGGGTTCATCTAAAAGTAAAAGTCTGGTTTTCAACACTAACGCTCGGGCAATGGCTACTCTCTGCTGTTCCCCACCTGAAAGTTTACGTGCATTGCGCTTTTCAAAGCCTTCCAGCCTTACCAGTTTAAGCGCTTCTTTCACGGCAATGTCGCGTTCTGCCTTTGGCATTTTTCTTATTTTTAGTCCATAGGCTATGTTGTTTTTGACTGAGGTGCTAAAGACAGTTGTTTTCTGGAAGACAAGCGTGCTTTCCAAACGGACTTCTTCTGTTTTTTTGTAGTTTACCGTCTCTCCATGAAAGATAACCTCTCCACTGGTTGGGTCTTCAATGAAAGCAAGCATTTTCAGTATAGTTGATTTTCCTGAACCGTTAGGCCCAAGTAACGCTAGTATTTCGCCTTCGTGAATCTGTAGGTTAACCGAGTTAACCACTGTCTTGTTGCCGTAAGCCTTGGTTACGTCTTTTAGTTCAGCGGCGAGCATTATTCTTTGTTCTCCTTATTGGAACGTTTGAATCTGGCAAAGGGACCTTTTGCCAGCTCGACTAAGTAGTTTGCCCGCCTCATTATCACTACTATAATGTTTATCGCGAAAACGATTAGCATCAAAATGACGCCTAAAGCAATTGCGAAACCTATGTTTCCTATCTGAACATTGCGCGAAATGGATGTTGTTAAAACGTCGGTTCTATTGCCAATGCCAATTATGTTGCCACCGACCAGCAGTACTACACCCAATTCGCCTATTGCTCGATTAAAGCTAGCAATATCGGATAAAATAATCCCGTTGGCAGCTTCTTTTAGAACGGCTATCTGCGATTGAGATTCAGAAGCCCCCAATGTTTTTGAAAGATTCATAATTTCAGGGTCAACCGACTCAATAGATGCGACGCCAATACTGACTAAAACAGGAGTTATCAATATCGCTTGACCTAATATAATCGCACCAGGGGTATAAAGTAACCCAAGCACACCTAGTGGTCCTCCTCTTGAAAAAAGGAGAAATAAAATTAATCCTAAGACAACTGTTGGTAGAGCTATCATAGCGTTGAGGAATGTTTTGATTACTGTTTTTCCTCTAAATTGTTTCATAGCTATAAGCAATGCTAAGGGTGTTCCCCAAAGTATGGCTAAAATTACTGCTGTACCAGAAAAAAGGAGGGAGCGGAAAACTATTCCTTGTATATCAGGGTCGCCCGTTATTATCAGTTGGAATGCTTCGATTATTCCGCTTATAATATCAGCCAATACAAAGTCCTCTAATCATAAAGATGCGAATAGTTAATTCTGTATTGTGGTGGACATTCAGTACCGTCAAAGAATGCGTAGTCTTTAATCCAGCTTACAATGGGTTGGGGTGCATCGTCCTTTAAAGGCTGCACTGCTTCATGGAAAAGACTTTCTCCGTATGTATCTCTACCGAATTCATTGATTAACTGTTGGGTTTCCGGTGAAATCAAGTACTCAATGAAGTTCATGGCATCGTCAAAATTAATATTCTCATGAACCGTTTGATTCGCCTGAACTGTTTCTGGGTTTACAGCCATCGCACTATAAACATTAAGCAGCGATTGTTCTTCAGTTATAAGTGCCTCTAACTCTATTGAACCATCAGCCTCAAATTTAAGGTAAGTTCCTATATCTGAGAGGGTATACGCGTTTTTCTGGTTAGCCACATTTAATGTTGCACCCATGCCTTGTCCTGTACTTGCAAACCAAACTTCACCAGAAAACTCTGAATAATCGTAACCGGCAGCAGTCCAAAGGCTTCTCTCTTTTGAGTGTGTCCCAGAGTTATCGCCTCGTGAAACCCAGATTTGTGTTTGCCCTGACTGGTCAGGCATATTTCGTCCGTAATCTACTATACTTGATAACGCTTCTTCCGTTGTTTTTCCTTGGATTTGCGCTGGGTCATCTGCTGGTCCGACAATCGTAAAGAAGTTGTACGCTATAATTTTCCTATTTACACCTGAACCTCCTTCAAGAAAATCCAGTTCCACAGAGGGTGCATGAACCAAGACAACATCAGCATCACCGCTTTCAGCCTGTTGTATTGCTATTCCTGTTCCAACTGCTACAATCTGAAGGTCTACACTATGTGTCGCTTCATAATCGTTTTCTATAGCTCTCAATAAGTCTGTGTCGTCTAGACTAGTAGTTGTTGAAATGAAAAGTCTGCGTTTTGCAAAGTAGTTAAAGTAAACTAGAGTTCCCGCTACTACTACAATTGTTACAAGTGCTGCTACTAAAATTAGCTTTAGCCACATTTGCATACTAAAACACCGATATGATTGGAAGTATACTTCATTAAACTTAAATCTTATCTTCTTCTATTAATTATTAGATTGTTGACCGACAAAAAACACAAGCTCTCCTGCAAAGTCTGGATAGAATACAACAACAAACCCTTAA
>CAYMLF010000063.1:0-10693 GCA_964391275.1 uncultured Candidatus Bathyarchaeia archaeon | reverse complement strand
CACAAACAACAAAACAAACAAAAAAGAAGAGGCAAAAAGCCCCAAAAACAGTTACCGCACCATTCGTTTATTGTCTTGTGAACTCATTGAGCGTCGGAAGGCTTTTCGCGTTTGCAATTGCTTGTATTCTTGATAGCTTATCCTGCTGCCTGGATACAACTGCTTAAACCGCCTATACGGCAAGCGTAAATCAAGCTCCATCTGAGGACTAAATTCGCCGGGAACGTAACGACCATCTCCACGCTGATAATCAAAGCGGTACCTCTTTTTAGGTTTAGCTTTTCCTGTGTTAAATATCAGCACGGCTATAGCCACCGCGATTATGCCTACAAAGATTAGCAACGGAAGAAAGGAAATGATTGTGGTAGCTAAACTCTACACCACCCTACGTGTTATTTACTTGCGGATGCTTGTTTCTGCTCTGACTTCACTGGAAGCACTGTTGCTCCTTCAAGGCCAATCACGTTTAGGACATCAGCGGATGCTGGAACAATCACTTTGGTCTGCTGTGAGAACGTGTCTCTAACCACGTCAAGCTTCTTGTTTAGCTGAGCATTCTCTTTAAAGTACAGGTTTGCTGCTTCTGAAACGGCTTTAATGGCTTTTGCTTGTGCATCTGCAACAAGCTCTACAGCTTTGGCTTGACCTTCAGCGCTAAGTATGGCAGCTTGTTTTTCACCTTGAGCTTTCAGAATAGCACCTTGCTTTTCCTGCTCAGCCGCTTCTTTTCGACCTGTAGCTAGTAAGCGTAGTTGGCGTCTTTCTTGTTCAGCGGTTTTTTGTTTGTGCATAGCTGTTTGAATGTCGTTTGGCGGATCAATTTTTTGAAGCTCGATACGGTTGACCTTGGTGCCCCATTTATCAGTGGCTTGGTCAAGGACTGTTCTGAGTTCAACGTTGATTTTTTCTCTTGAAGTCAGGCATACGTCTAGGCTCATTTCACCTACAATGTTTCGCAATGTTGTTTGTGCTAGTTTTACTATTGCTAATTCGAAGTCTTCTATTTCGTATAATGCGCGTCTTGCATCCACGACTTGGTAGTAGATGACTGCATCTATGGTGACTAAGACGTTGTCTTCTGTGATGATTTCTTGTGGTGGCACATCAATGACTTGTTCTCGCATGTTTACACGGAGCATTCGCTCAACAAAAGGAGTAATCATTCGCAGTCCTGGTTCAACGGTTTTCTCATACGCGTTAAATCGCTCCACTAAGCCTTTCTCGTATTGGTTAACTTTTTTAAGAGACATTGAAAATAGGATGAGCACTATTACGGCAATAACTATTCCAATTATTGTTAGTTCTAACTCGTACATTCTTTCCCCTCTACTCCTTCCACTATAAGGCTAACTCCTTCAAGACGAATCACCCTGACTTTTGAGCCCTCTTTAATTACACAGCTGTCATCTGGTTTAGCCAGCCAAAGTTCTCCACTCAGCTTGACTACTCCGCCATCGTTTGGGTCAATGTCAGTTTTAGCAACAGTTTCTTTGCCAATCAGAGCATCCACATTTGTGCGTAGCAGGCTCACGTTTATTCTGTCGAGCAAGCCTCCGCCGCGCATTTCTTCGATGTTGTAGGTTGCGTCTTTTAGGTGGTTTAGGCGTCTTATGAATTCGCCGAAGTCTTCGCTGTTTAGGTCTACTTCGAGTTGGTAGCCTTGTGGGCGCCGGTTTAGTTTGTAGGTCATGTTGCGGTATTTTTCGCTGAATTTTGAGAGCAGTTGTGCGAGTTTGAGTTCGTCGGCTTTCACGTTTAGGGTGACTTTCATGAGTATTGCCCAATTCTGATATAGCATCGTTCAGTATTTAAGGTTATTTATTATCATCGTGTCACATTGATAGCTATCAAATCCGTCGAAAAGGCTGCCCCAGCATATTTGGGGCATATTAGAGACTCATTGCAAAAACTTGTAGAGGGATAGGGGTCTAAGATTTCTAAGAGAGGTAGGTCGTATTGACGTTTATTCCATCATTAATATGTTGAAAAGACGCTTAAAGGCAGTAAAAAAATCTCTCGATACTTATTTCTTGATTGGCACGCAGACTTTTGAGGAACCAAAAAAAGCAATCTTGACATCAATACCATAGATGCTCTTTAAAGTTGCTTCAGAAATAACCTCGTCACAGCCCCCAGTTGCCATTACTGTTTTTTCATGCATAATAGCCACTTTAGATGACAAGTGGAAGGCATGGTCAGGAAAATGAGTTGTCAACACCACTGTTAATCCGTTTTCGGATAATCTTTTAACTAACTCTAGCATACGCACTTGGTTTCCGAAATCAAGGTGTGAAGTGGGCTCGTCAAGCAAAAGGATATGCGGTTGCTGAGTTAGGACCATAGCGATTAAAGCAAGTTGCCGTTCACCCCCACTGATGTGTGTATAAGGCTTATCCGCTAGATGTGAAACGCCAAGCAGTTCTAGGTTGTCCTTCGCAATCTGGTAGTCCTTGTCGGATGGTGATTCAGCCAAGCCCAAGTGAGGCGACCGACCCATAACAGCAACTTCGAGAACGCTAAATGGAAAAGTAGAAACATGAATTTGAGGCAAAAAACCGATTTGCTTAGACAATTCTTTTCGACTAATGGCATTGAGATTTTTTCCGTTGACTGTAACACTTCCGCTCTCTGCTTTCAGAAGGGAATTAACGCACCTAACCAGCGTTGATTTTCCAGAACCATTTGGACCTAAAATACAAAGCACTTGTCCTTTTTCAACTGAAAAATTGACGCGTTCAAACACTTTATTCTTCCGATCGTAGGAGAATGAAAGGTTTTTGACGTTTAAACTCATCAGGACCAACTCGCTTTACTCTTCGATAATAAGTAGGCAAAGAAGGGAGTTCCAAGTAAGGCAGTTAAGATACCTAGAGGTATTTCGCCTGCAATCAATGTTCGAGCTATGTCATCGATAAACACTAAATAAACGCCGCCAATCAGAATACTTACTGGAATCAGTTTTTTGTAATCGGGACCAACAATCATTCTTCCAATATGGGGAATGACCAACCCAATCCAGCCTATTACGCCACTGATACAAACCGCTGATGCTGTAGCGATTGTACCGCATGCCACAACGATGCCCACTAGCATTTTCATGTTAATGCCTAATGAGCGGGCTTCGTCTTCGCCCATCGCTAAAATGTTTATTCTCCAGCGAACCACAATCAACCCCGCTATTCCAACTAGCATTATTGCAAGTGCAGGTAACAGATTGTTAAATGTGACAGATGAAAGCGAACCCATTAGCCAGAAAACAATTGACGGCAAGGTGTCACGTGGGTCAGCGATATATTGCATCAGAGAAACAAGCGCAGAAAAAAACGAGCCCACAATAATCCCGGCTAACACAAGTGTTAGGGTAGAGCTGCCTTTGTAGATTCGACTAATTGCAAATGATGCACCAACAGCTATCATTCCAAAAATGAAAGCACTGCCTTGAATCAGAAAAGTTCCAGCACCCGCAATAATTGCCAGCGCCGCTCCAAAACCAGCCCCGGAAGAAACACCCAACTGGTAGGATGACACAAGAGGATTTTTGAATAATCCTTGAAAGGCAGCGCCTGTAACAGCTAAGGTAGCGCCGACAGCAAGAGCGGCTATCACTCTTGGCAGGCGAACGTTAAAAATGACGAAGGTAGCGGTTGAGTCTATTCTTTCGCCAAGGAAGAGAATTTTGAAAACAGAATCCAACTGGATTGTGTATCTCCCAACTGATAGAGATGTTAAGAAAGCGATTAACAGAAAAAGCAATAAAACAATGATTGTGTTCTCATAACTCCATTTCAAGAGCTATCACCGTTCACTGTTTTCCATGAAAAAACACCCCAACGCTGAATATTTCCCAGCGTCTCAACCTTATTACTAAGTTGGTTCTCAAAGGATACTCTTTCTTTGTCACTAAGGTTATGACCCCAGCTTCTACAGTGCCTAAGATATGCATTGTCCAAGTTAGGGTTCATGAATTTCAAAACGTTTACGTTTGGTCGAATGCCCATTTGACGTAGTACATTATGCAAGATTACATAATCAGGCCATGGATTGGATTCTTTTCCTAAGTGCCTAAGAACGGTAGTACTATCCCAAATTAAAAAGGGAAAAGAAATATAGATTCGTTGTCCAACCTGATTCATTTTTTCTAAGGCTGCAACAAGATTCCACTCTAAACTTGGTTGGTCTCTGACCTTTTTTTCCTGTGCACCTAAAAGATTAATTGAATTTGAAGAGATAACAACATCGTAATTTTCTAGAATATCAACGCCTGAACGTGTATCTAGCCAATACTTGTTTACTAATCTAATGTTTGTTATTCCTCTGGCGCGCGCTTTTTCTTTTATAACCTGTAGCATATTTTCTGAAATGTCTACAACGGTTACTGAGTTAGAAATCAAAGAAAAGGGAAGAGCTAGAACTCCTGGACCGCAACCGATGTCAAGGATTTTGTCGCTAGGTTTGATTTGTATTAGATTGTTGAGCGCTTTTGGGTATTCGTCACTTGAATGTTTAAGGTATTCATTGGCTTGGTCTTTTTCCCAGCGTTTAAGGCGGCCTTCTTGGTCATAAGCGACTCCGGAGCATTTTTGCATCATACTGCGCCAGATGCCATGCCAATCAGTTTTCTGCCCAGTTCCTTGGTTCATTTAGAGTTCTGGTCCAGTGTAGTCTATGCCGTATACTGCTTGATAGAAGCTGTCTATTTCCTCGTTGATGTTTATGTCAGCGAACCTTTCGGGGTAAAGTTTTGAAGCCATCCATTCGATTGCAAAGATTGCGCGCATTGAACCAAAGTCCCAGCCTGCTTCAGGTATAGAGTATACTTTCTGGTTGGCGATTGCTGAAACTGATTTTATCTGGTTGTCGTTTAGTATAGCTGCTGTGTCGGTGCCTTCTAGGGTAAACATTACGCTGGGGTTCCAAGTGATTAATTGCTCTGCGGATATCTGTGGAAGCCATGTTGTGATGCTTTCAGCCACGTTTTTGCCATTAGCAGTTACTATTTGAGCATGCTCAAACGTCGTTGAACCATAAGCGTGGTATGCGTCGTGAGAGCTGAAGTAGGCAGTAACTTGCTCGTCCGAGGTTATATTTCCAACTCGTGCCTCAATCTTGTCGAGTGTATTTTGCACTTGCGTTATGATTGGCTGCGCCTTGTCTTCAACACCCATAACTTGAGCGACTATTCCTAAATCGCGGGTGTAATTGCCTATTTCTTCAAAGTGCGCTACAACAACGGTTAAGTTTGCGTTCTTTAAGGGTTCAATCCAACTTAGTCTTCCGTAGCCACCAATGAAAACAACGTCAGGCTGCAATGCAATAACTGATTCAACGTTTACGGATTTTCCTGAAACTGGTGCAGTCATATTTAGCAGTGAGGGGCATAGTTGAACGTTAAAGGCGCCATAACCTTTGCCCACTGTAGTTTGCTCATCTACGCCTACAATTTTATCTTCTTGCCCGAGTATGCAAAGCATCTCTATGATTCCAGAACGTAACGATACAACTCGCTTCACATCGGTTGGTACTTCCACTGACGCTCCTGTAGAATCGATGATTGTTTTTGTTGCAGAGGTTGGTCCTTGTGTGAGGTTCAATGAATAAACAATTGCGGATGCACTTGCGATAGCTATTACTACAATCAGTACTGCGGCAATTATAGATTTTTTCATTCCTAAGTCTCTCCGTTGTAATCTCAGGTGCATAACGAATGCTTATAAAACTATCGAGCCCCAGCTAAAAACTAAAACATAGAAACAATAAATTGCTACTCCAAAAGAGTCTTCAATAAATTGATTGCCGACCAAGCAGCTAAGGCACTAGTGTGTGGGTTGTCTGGGTGTGGGTCGTTTGCAAACCGCATTAGCATTTCGCCATAGCGCCATATCACTTGGATTTCGTGGGTGTTGCGTTTGACTTTTGGGTCGGAAACCACTTGGACTTTTACTTTGGCGGGTTTAACCGTTAACGCCAAGGTGGCTGCAACGTTCATTTCTCGGGGAAACTGTTTTGCGGCTTCCTCAGCCAAGCCCTCGTAAACCACAGTTTCTTGCGTGTTGGTTCTGCCCAGTGCTTTTGGGTTTTTGCGGGAAGTCAACGTTACCTCGTCTATGCCTGCTAATGTTGCGCTTTGGAGAGCGTCGAGTCCGCCTATGGCTCCAGCGGGAAAATGAATTCTGGGGTTGTCTGGGTTTAGTTCCAGCAAGGCGCCGGTGCTCATGAAAATCAACTCAGCGCCTGAAGCCACAAGCTTGCCGTAGTATTCGTGTACTGCCGCTTGACCTGCAGCTTCAACGACCACTTTAGGCTTGAAAGCAAGCAACGCGTCAATGTTGTCGACGATTTTCACCGAAAACTTGAGAGCGCGTTTAAGTTTCTTTGCTTTAGCAGCGTCAACATCGTAGACCACCAGTTCGTCGCAGGCAACCAGTTTTCGCTCTATAGCTTCAGCTAAAACGGTGCCTATTGCACCCGCGCCGATTAAGCCAACAATCCTCTTTTGGGAATCAGCCATGTTTATTCGCCGTTAATACTCTGTTTTAATGTAGACCTCGTAGGGCGCGACTTGCCTGCCTTCACCTTTTTCTGGAAGAACCGTAATATTTTCGATTTTTAGTGTTGAAGCAATGTCTATGCAGCCCTGTTTGATGATGCCTGCGGTTTCAGCGTTTCCAGCGTAAATGGTCATGTTCTTGATGGGCGCGTTGAGGGGCATTTTTTTCTCGGCTTTATCGTGGCGGACTTCGCCCATGATTGCAATGATTAAGTCGCCGTTCTTTTCAGCAGTCTCATCTACGAGGACTGGGTTGAATTTGGGCCATTGCGAAACCTGCAGGCTCTTGTAGCCTTTGCCTTCAAAGAACATGTACTGGTAAATTTCCTCTGTTAAGTGCGGTATCACAGGGGCCAACATTTGCACAATGCGGTAGAGGACTTCATACAGCGTGTATTGTGCGGCTAGACGGCTTTCTTGCCCGTGAATGTCTGGTTGATATAAGCGGTCTTTTACTGCTTCAAGGTAATAGTCGCAGAAGACGTGCCATGTAAAGTTGCGGATGTCCTCCACGGCGATGTTGAATTGGCATTTTTCGAAGGATTCGGTGACTTTTTTGGTTAGGTTTTCGGTTTTGCTGATTATCCATTTGTCGAGGAGTTGCAGCTCAATTTTTGCTTCAGAGTTTGGCTTGTAATCTTCTAGTAGCTTGCTCGCAAAGCCCGAAGCGTTCCACAGTTTAACCAAGAATCTCCTGCCATACTCGACGTCTTGTGTGCGGTAGGGAATGTCTGAGCCTGTTGCTCCTCCGCCGGCAGCCCATTGCCTTGTTGCGTCAGCGCCGTTCTTGTTTAGCACTTCTGGGGCGGCAGCATAGTTTTTCAGTGACTTGCTCATTTTTCTGCCATCCGAACCCAAAACCATGCCGTTTATCAGAACGCTGTTGAACGGTTTTTCGTTGAATAGCGCCAAGTGGCGTACGATTAGGTAGTATGCCCATGTGCGGATGATGTCTGTGCCCGATGTGTGAATGCTTGCAGGATACAGGCGCTTCCAATCGGCGCGGTCAGGCCAACCAGCGTGGACGGCAACGGTGATTGAGGAATCCATCCAAGTGTCAAACACATCCTGTTCAGGCGTGAATTCAGTGCCGCCGCATTTGGGGCATTTCTCTATGCGTGGACCTTCAAGCTTGGGGTCTATTGGCACCCAGTCTTCTTGGGCAAGGATTAACTCGCCGCAGCCTTTGCAGTACCAGACTGGAATCGGCGTTGCAAACAAGCGTTGACGGCTAATAACCCAGTCCCAATCCAGCGCTTTTGCCCAGTCGATTAGGCGGTTTTTCATGTAATCAGGATACCAAACCATCGCGTTAGTCGCTTTCTCCACGTCATCTGTTAGTTTGCGGGAATTCATGAACCACTGTTTCTGCTCAAGAATTTCAACGTGAGTTTTGCAGCGGTCGCAAACGCTGACTTCCTGCATGATTTTCTCGGATTTCTCTAAAAGCCCAGCGGCTGTGAGGTCTTCGACTATGGCTGCGCGTGCTTGGTTAATGTATAAGCCTGCATATTTGCAGCCAGCCTCGCTGATTCTGCCGTTATCCGTTAAGAGGCGAATAACGGGGAGTTTATGTTTCATGACGGTTTTAACGTCTTCTTTGTCGCCGTAAGTGCAGATTTGAACCACGCCAGTACCGAATTTGGGGTCAACAGATTCTTCGCCGATGATTGTGACTTCGCGGTTCATTAGGGGCACACTGATTTTTCTGCCGATGTACTTGTTGTAGCGCTCGTCTTTGGGGTTAACTTCGACGGCGACGCATGCGGGGATGAATTCTGGGCGCGAAGTAGCGATTAGAAGGTATTCGCTGCTGCCTTCAAGCTGGTATCGGATGTAGTGCAGTGTACCTTCCTTTTTGACGTGGTCAACTTCAGCATCGGCAATAGCGGTTTCGTCTCGGGGGCACCAGTTTACTGGATGCGTGCCTCTGTACATGAAGCCGCTTTTCTGCAGCAAAATAAAGCTAAGCTGCGTGCGACGCCAGTAATCAGGATTCATCGTCTTATACTCAGTTGTCCAGTCAATACTGCAGCCCAGTTTTAATATGCCTTCTTTCATCATGGCAATATATCTTTCAACCAGCGCCATACACATATTGCGGAACTGGTCAGGCGGCAAGTCGCGTTTGCGGATGTTATTTTGTTTTTCTACTTGGATTTCTATGCCTAAGCCGTGGCAGTCCCAGCCTTGCGGGAAGAGCACGTTGTAGCCTTGCATACGCTTGAAGCGGGCGACCATGTCAAAGTAGGTCCAGTTCAAAACGTTGCCCATGTGAAGTTCGCCTGACGGGTAAGGCGGCGGTGTGTCAATGCTGTAGGGCACGCGAGACTTGTCGTTCCAGTCGTAGTGGTAGATTCCCATTTCTTCCCATTTGGCTTGCCATTTCTGCTCGATTTCGGCGAATTTGTATTCTTTAGGCATAGGCTGCATTTTATCAATTCCAATAGTTAGTGTTTGACTTTAGCAAACGGAAATAGCACCTAAAAACATTATCCTACCAAAAAGACTAAGAAAAAGGGCTTTTCAGCCCCAGTTACCCCGTCTGGTTCCAATAATAGATTTGTCCGTATTTTCCGCTGACAGGAAACGCTGGGTCATCGTAGACTATGTCGAGTTTCTGCCCGTAACGGTCAAGCTTGTCTTGCAGTTGAGTCCACACCTGCCCAGAGTTGCCGTCGGGTTGCCATAAACCCCAAATCGTATCGTAGGGCGTGCGCATGCCCCAACCGTAATCCGCTGGCAAAACCAGCGCTGCCTCCGCTTTAATTCCCCCGTGAACAACACCGTTGTTTTGAACTACATCGTTCCAGAAGCGTTCCAACGCCTGAAAATGCTCCTCCTGAAGGGTGCCATATGGACCAGTCATGTCAGAAGCATAGTTAAATAAAAGGACATATTCTGCACCACATTCATAAGACGCTTTCATCTGCTGATATATTTCGTCGCCGCTTGCCAAGTAGGGACTATGAGTATACTTCCAAGTGATAATCGTTCCCCAATCTTTGCCCTGCAGGTTCGCTGCTCCACGCACCAAACCGATTTCTTGAGCAACAGTGTTGTTCCAGCCTAATTGAGCGAAGACCGTGTCATAGCCAGCAAGATAGTCAAACCAGTACAGCGCATAATCAGAGGTGAAAAGCCGC
This sequence comes from uncultured Candidatus Bathyarchaeia archaeon, assembly GCA_964391275.1. GTDB lineage: Archaea > Thermoproteota > Bathyarchaeia > Bathyarchaeales > Bathycorpusculaceae > Bathycorpusculum. Next base: position 1,000 of record CAYMLF010000063.1, on the reverse strand, counting down.
ACATCGGAAATATTGCGAATAGCGCTCAAAACATTCTGCTCGCCACCCACAAAGAAGTTTGCTGCTTCAGCGTGGGTTTGGAGCGGACGTTGATTGTAGACTTCCTCGTAAGAATCAAACTGGGATCTGTCGCCTGCATCCATCACTAATGTGCCGTTTACGTCGTGGACGGTACCATTTGGGTAGTACCAGATTGTTCCCAGCGAAAACCATTCACCCTGTGCTGACACGTTCGTCTTTGACAGCGTGACAGTGCCATTTGGGAAGTAAATGGTCATGTTTGATATTTTTGATTGGTCAGGGAAGGTTTGGCTACGGTAAATACTGATTTCTTCCCAAGAAATGATTTGATAACTATACACAGTTCCGCTTGATTCATCATTGATAGATTGCCCTAAAGGGCCGTTCGGATGCGCCTCTATCCAGCCTCCTGTCTTGTTATCATAGAAGGAATTGCCGTAATCAATCATTTTGCCGCCTTGCTCATCGTTGTAGTACACGCCCAGCAGGTGACTGCCCCATCGTTGGGGGGCTACGTCGAGGAAGGTTTTGTAGGTGTTTTGGGTGCCGCCGCTGCCGTAGTAAACGATTAGGTCTAAGTTGTTGTTGACGGCGTAGTCGCATATTTGCTCCATAGCCGACCAGTTACTCATCAAAGCGCCTGATTGGATAACAAACAGGTTAGTGTAACCTTTTACTTTGTCAATTAACACTTTGGCTTCTTCAACGGTGTTTCCACCAAAAGTTACACCGACATAAAACGGTTTTTTGTTTAAAGAAGTATAGCAAACAAATGTGGCTAATCCGACTATTACAATAAGTATTATGGCAACTGGAATGATTAACGTTCGCTTCATCAATTTAGCACCCAATGGTTAGACACCTCACTTTTGCTTTTTCTTTTAAAACTTTTCCCGAATTGAGTATTTTCAGTTAACGCAGGCTCGAAAGCAGAAACAGTTAAAGTAAACCAATCAACAGCTTAGCCGCTAGGTTTAAA
>CAYMLF010000062.1:0-10739 GCA_964391275.1 uncultured Candidatus Bathyarchaeia archaeon | reverse complement strand
TCCATTGCTATTTGAAGCCATTGTTTGTCATCTTTTTTATCACTTACAGTAACCGCATACTCTGAAGCGCATTCTACAACAAACTTTGCTGAGCCATCATTTAGTTGCTCGATACGTGCACCCATTAAAGGGTACTTTGATGTTAATTCAGTTAGCGCTTTCATCAACTGCTCCTTAGAGATTGCCCCCTCAAGCCTTGCCATCATTGTCACATAGCCGAATGGAGCTCTATAATGTAACCGTTCATAAACGAGGGGTCGCTGCTTTTCTTTTAGGCTTTGATTTGACACATTTCTTGCCTCAATAGTTAATGGCGTTAATTATTGCTAAATGCGTAAACGCCATATAAACTCATCGAAAACATAAAAAGCAGAAAGATGGCAGTGCGATTAATCATAACAATACCGTAACTATGTAGTTAGCAACCGCTGAAATTGCATAAATCAGCATGGAAAGATGAAACATCGGCAACGCTTTAATGGCAGCCTGAGCGCTCTTACCCTTCAAAATTATGACGTCCCCAAAAGTTAACAGCGCAAAGCTTACGGCAAAACCAATAATAGCCCACAAACCAATTACCGTAAGAAAAACCGCAGCTACTACAAGATGAAAAATGGTGAAAGCCACAACCCAATAAGCAGTTGCCTTCATGCCGTATAAAGTTGGAATCGTGTTCAGTCCCTTAGCTTGATCGTTTACTACGTCAGCTAAATCGTTAACGCCTAAATGAGCGAGCGCCAAAGGATAAAAGAAGAGAAACAAAAGCAAAACATGCCAGCTCAAACTGCCCACGCATAGAAAGCCAGCGACAAGAAACAATGCAAAATCTACGCGTCCAACTAATTGCGCAACAGGAAAACTTATCATGGCGTTTCTTAATTTGATAAAACGCCTCCAAGCAATAGCAGATTAGCATTAGGCTGAAAACGTAAATTGCGTTAGGGAACGGCAGAGTGAAAATCAAAACCGAGGTTACAGCCACAAAAACTGCAAAGAGGGCAATGGCGTTTCTCTGAGAAATCAAGCCTTGAGAAATTGGGCGTTTCCCGAAGGGTCGCCAGTATTTAGTTAACCCTTTGAATTCGATTTCTTTTTTGTCAAGGTTAGCATCAACAATGTCATTCAAGATGAGTCCCGCTTCAAAACCGAAAAACCCAATCAAAACCGCCTGCAAAACCAGAGCAAAAGAAAAGCCGCTGTAAATTTGAAACCCAAAAAACAAGCCAAAACAAAACAGGACAGGCCAAACAAAAAAGAAGTGCAAACGCAAAAGATCCATGTAGGCCTTAACCTTTTCACCCATAGCTTTCAACCAGGTTTAGTTTTCTATAAATGGTTTAAATAAATAAGCTGTTCTATCGATTAATCATAGGGAAAAAGAGAATCAGATGAAAACAGCCCAGATTCGCCAATTGCTGAAAATCATAAGACCTCATATTGTAGTAGGCGGTTTACTTGCCTTTCTGCTTGGAGCACTATTGGCTCTCGCCAACGGTGGAAATTTTGACCTTTCACGGGTTTTCTTGTTTTACGCTATAGTTTTCTTCGGCGACCTCTCAACCCACTACAGCAACGACTATTTCGACTATCAAACAGACCAGCATCAAGAAAAGAAAAAGTTCTTCTCAGGAAGCAAAATACTTATTCGCAACCCAACACTTCGCCCCTTAGCCCGAAAATTAGCCCTCACCTTTCTTGCACTATCGCTTGCTCTAGCCGCTTTAGCAGTAATTTCTGGGTTTGCTCCAATCGAACTGTTACTTATCACTTTGGGAGCTAACTTTATGGGCTGGTTTTACTCTGCCCAACCCTTGCGACTGGTTTCCCGTGGACTTGGTGAAACCGCTATCGCGGTGGCTGTTGGTTTCGCCATCCCCGCAGTAGGCTATTTATCAGTTAAAGGCGGTTTTGACGGTTGGTTCGGCTTTTTTGTTTTACCCTTTATTTTGTACGGGTTAATGCTTGCTCTTAGTTTAGAGGCGCCCGACATCAAAGTTGACGGGAAAACCGACAAAAAAAGCTTAGGCGTCCTGAAAGGTGAACGGTTCGTTTTAGGCGCTATATTTGCGGCGGCATTTGGGGCGTCTTTGCTGTTTGCCATATTAGCTTTGACCACTGCATGGAGGTTTGAATTTTTGGTAGTAACTACATTTTCAACTGTGCCTTTTGCAGCTGGACTTACAGGTTTTATCATGAGTAACCATAAAGCGCTTGTTAACCGTTTTAGCGCTGCAAACGTTTTTTCGCTATTTTTATTCAACCTGCTCATGGTATCTTATCTGGCAGTACACCAGCTTTTTACAGTTTAACTCACTATAGCAACCGTTTCGACAAGCATGGTTTATATTTTTCTCCTTGTATCATTAAGCATTGGAAGCAGTTCTATGAATCACTGGGAAATGGAAAACGCAATCCACCTCGGCGCCGCGTTGAGAGAAGCTGGCTTTGAAGTTTCCCAGATGTGCTGTTCAAGGCTAAGCTGCTTCGATTTTATTGCAAAAAAACGTGCAACCACAATTCTTGTAAAAGTAATTTCAGAAGTTGACGCTCTCCCAGACAGCGCTTCACGCGAACTAAAAATAATCGCAAGCCGTATTCCTGCGGCTGCATTGTTGATCAGTAAAACGTCACATGGTAAACCTCTTGAAGACGATACAGTTTATTGCAGAAATAACGTGCATGTTATTAACGAAAAAACAATCATAAACATTGCACAGCAGACTGGTAACCCGCTTGTTTATGCTGGTCCAGGAGGATACACCGTTCAAGTGGATGGTTCACTTGTGGAGCGGAGACGTAAAGAGCTTGGGTTATCAATTGGGCAGTTAGCCACAATGATAGGGGTTTCCCGCCGAACGCTTTACGGTTATGAACGCGGAATGGCAAAGGCTTCAGTATCGTCAGCCTACAAGCTGGCGGAAACGTTAGGCGTTCCAGTTGCTAAGCCAATTAATGTGTTGGAAAAAACACGAAATCAACCTGAATGCTTAGTGCTAAAAACTAAACATGACTTAATGACTAAGATGTTGTTGAGGCAGGTTTTTAAAAAGTTTAATTCATGCAATATTTCTCCGGTTCATAAAGCACCGTTTGATTTTATCATGAGCGTCCCCAACGAAAACTACCTTATCATCGGCGGAGTCGCAACTTCAGATGAACCAGACATAGACAGCCGCGTAAACGAGATTTTAAGCATCTGCCGAGTAATCTACGCTTACCCAGTGCTGATTACTGAAAACCGCAAAGCCAAACCAGACCTTTCATGTTTCACAATTGAAGACCTACGAGTTTTACGTTCACCCGAAGAATTAATCGCCAGTACACATGTCTAACCTAAGGTTTGCTGTTTTATTCCACGCAGGCTTAGAGCTTTTTTAGCTGGCTTCCAAGATTTACGAACACAGCAAGGATAATCTTTATTGTCTTTAAGCCATTGCTCCATGAAAAGCTGCGTTTTAGGGTCATGCAAGTAGCCGCTTCCAAAATCGCCATATTCACTTCGTAGCTTGGCAATTTCCCTGTCACGCTCCACCTTAGCAACTATAGAAGCTGCTGAAACGATTGGAAACATCAAGTCAGCTTTGTGGCGGGAAATAATTTTTGCCTTAATAGTTAAGCATTCCCGGATGTGAGTTGCAAACCTGCGTTCAAGAATATCTGCGGCGTCAACGTACGCTTCATTTGGACACAAAGCTTGTATTATTTGCGCCATTGTTTGAGCTTCTAAACGGTTAAGCTTATGCAAACGTCTTGAGCATTCAACGGCTTTGTCGATTTCAGCCGGCAAAATCTTTATTGTTTTGTAGGTTTGTGTTAATCTGATAATTTCCTCGTATAGCGCTTCACGTTTTTTAAAGGTTAAAAGTTTTGAATCTTTAACGCCAAGTGCTGTTAATGCTGACAGCTGCTCTGTTTGCACTGCTACTCCAGCAACCACTAATGGACCAATTACGCATCCTCGACCTGCCTCGTCAACACCAGCGACCAACAATTGCAGTAGCCATCCTAAATGAGACATGATTTACAATAAAACTAATAACGCTTTTTGCTAACGCACCTTAGAATTTGAAAAAGGCATACGTGCAGGTTCAGGTTATTTTTAGGTCTTTTTTTGGTTAGCCTACACACCATCCAAACCGCTTCATATCCACTGCCTCAATATTCTCATGCACCAGCAAATCCTTTATGCAGACGGGGTCGGTCTCCAAAAAGTCGCCTGTACACGCATAAGCCCTGCCTCTGCACCCGCCACAAGTTGCCCTGTACTTGCAACCGCCACAGTTACCCTTCAAGTTAGCTCTATCACGCAGTTGATTTAGCGTTCTGGAATTATACCAGATGTCCGCTAAGCTTTGTTCTCTTACGTTTCCAACTTTGATTGGTAAAAAAGTGCATGGAAAAATGTCACCGTTTGGACGTAAACTAAAATACGATAGTCCTGCATGACAACCGATAGCATTGTTAATCCAGAACTCTTTCAAAAGCAGATCTTTTGATCGTGTGCCTTGGCGCTCATGGATTTTAGATGCAATTTCAGGGTATAACGGTTGCCCACCTGACATGGTGAAAACCATTTCTTTATCTTCTTGAAGTCGTTGCAAGTAATAGATAAGCTTGACTCTTTGCTCTTGACTCATCGCCTGCTGCATAATGTCTTTTCCGCGTCCAACAGGGATTAGGTCGTAAACGGCTACTTGGTCAACACCTAAGCTTGCCATAAACTCGATACGCTTTGGCATCTCATCTACCGTATCCTTAAGCGCCATAGTGGTCACTACAACCTCTAAGTCAAGCTCTATACAAGCTTTGATGGAGGCAACAGCTTTCTGAAATGTACCCTGCATGTTTCGAAGTTTATCGTGTTGCTCAGGAACAACAGAGTCGATTGGTATGCCCACTGCTTTTACTCCTGCATCCTTAAGCTCCAACGCAACATCAGGCGTTAACAGTAATCCATTAGAAAGCATAGCTGGAATAATGCCTACGTCGTTGCAGTATTGGGCAAGACTTAGCGCAAAGTCTTTTCTTGTAAGTGGTTCTCCACCGCTGATAATTAGTGCTTCAGTGCCAAGTGTAGCCATCTCATCCACAACACGCATGGCTTCATGCAAGCTAAGCTCATCAGGCATGGGTTCACGAGCCGAAACATGACAATGTAAACACCGCAGGTTGCAGCCCCTTGTAATCGCGTAAGAGACAATCAATGGCGTGTGCTCTTCGCCTTTCAAGCCTTGATTTAGCAGTTTTTGCCGTAGTAACAATTCAAGCAGTTTAAATCCAGTACCCACTGCCATTGCACCTCAAGAGTGAGTTAAGATTTGGGGCGAACCAGCCAAATCTGAACAGCACGACGCAAAAACCATGCAACAGCAAAAACAACGGCAATCACAATTGCAGCTATAAGCACGTTTGGTCCAATATCAAATGCTGCCTCGGTAACTTCTGGTTCTAGATCATTTATACGGACATCATCAATGATTGCTAGACTGTCATGCCCAAAGTAGATTTCTGTACCGTTAATGATTTTTCCCTGCGGATTTTTGACGCCATGGAGAACGTTTACTTCCTGCTCGTAACCGTTGATGTAAAGATGCATGCCGCTGGCTGTGCGTGTAAACTCAATATGGGTCCACTGGTTTAACGTGATTGGCTGGCTCGTTACTATCTCGTTATATCCGCTTTGGTCAGTATAAACAAAGCCGCTAAGCGCCCCTTTAACATAGCTCTCACCAGCTTTGGGTTCCCCTGCTCTTACAGCAATGCCTAAAACTCTAACTGTATTTTCCCATACACACGCTTGGTCTGGATGGTCACATTTAACAACAATATTGTTGTAATCAACATCTTTGACGGCTGGCAGGTTAACCCAAGCTTGGACAGAAACCTGTTTTTGCACATCAAGGTTTGCTGAGATTGGCATGTAAATTGGTTGGGGTGTCGGCGGAAAACCCACAACGAACTTTATGGGTATATAGACGCCGTTTGCGCCGTCAAACTGCATAGCCTTGCCAAACTTGCCCTCGACAAGTGAAGGTTCCGGGTGTCCCACCACAATACCCATGTTTACACCAGTCGCGTCAGGGGTTACAACGTTATACCCGCTTGGCTTATGCTCATCTAGTTGCCAATAGCCAACAGTTACTCCACTAGTTTGTCCGCTTGCTCCAATCAACATGCTCATAATCAAAACTAAAGCTGTCAATAAACCAACAATCAGCATTCTTACTTGAAATTCTTTTTTAAACATCCATTTACCACCGATTAGTTTCAGAATTCAATCAGTCTTATAGCTCTCCCAAAAGAACACGCTGTTCTCTGAAAAGAACAGGGCTAAAGCAGTGAACGGTGAAACAAGCATAAAGTAATATATTATTAATACCAATTGAGCCGATAAGAGAGCAAGCTTACATGAGACGATTAAAGGGCTCCAGCAACTACTTAAAGAACCAAACAAGAAAAAACCTTGCCAAAGCGGTTCTTTGTATAGTTCTTTTTGTAGCTATTTTTTACGGAGTTAACTTGAGAATTTACTTGACTAGCTTTGGCGTCTTTGAACTTGCTGGACTGCTATTGTCGCTTGTACCGTTCACTGCAGCTTATTATTACCTGCGAAAATACCGCATTTACAAAGGTGGCTTACAAGGCGAAAAAACCGTAACCACCCTTCTTGGCAAAGTCCTAAACGATGATTACTACTTGCTAACTGGCATCTATCTGCAAGGTGGCGGTGGAGACATTGACCATTTAGTGCTTGGACCCAACGGCGTCTTTGTTTTGGAGACTAAGAATTGGAGTGGCAAAATTACCTGTAACGGCGATGCTTGGCATAGACCTGGCAAACGTGATATGGGTAGCCCAAGTCGTCAAGCAAAACGCAACGCTTCAAAAATAAGCCACATAATCGAAAAAGTGTCTGCCTTGAATTTGTCATCAATTTGGGTTGAAGGCATAGTCGTATTCACAAACAGCAACATCAAATTAAACTTGAACAATCCCACCGTGCCAATACTGACCCTAAACCAGTTAGCTGGTCACATAACCAAGCGCGCAGCAGCTAACCAGCTCAATAAGCAGCAAATAGAACAAATTGCTAAAGAAATCCGAAAACAAGCCGCTAATCAACGGTGATTTTTAGCCACTTCTTTCTTCTAACTAAAGACAGAGAGGTTATGCTGGTAATTAACAGGCTCGCAATTAGGAATGAGTCTGGTAAAGCTCGGGCTGGATTATAAACTGTATAGATAGTAATAGCTACAGCAAGGTAAAGACAGGTTAAGCCGCTAAAGAGTTGCAGTGCAAAGAGCGCTTTCTTTCCCTGATACGCCTTTAACTTTAACCAGTCTAAAGCCCGTGAAATGTGCCTTGAAGCATCTGGCAGGTCATCCAAGAATAAAGCTAAGCCAGCCAAGAAAAAGAATCTTCCAGCATTAACATCAACGTTCGAGGAGTCAACCAAAAAGATTCGGTGTAGAGAAACTGGCGTGAAAATTATGATGAAAACTGAGGAAACAATTAAAACGAAAAGACCGTAGACATAATGGTGAAACAGAAATCTTCCAGTATGTAGTGCTCTGCCAATGCTTGCGCTCGGAAAAATGTTAACTAATGCTGCTGCGATTGCTAGCCAGAAAAGGTTGCCGTTAATAACGTACGGTGCATAGGGCTCCCAAGATGGAAGCGCCCCATAGAAACCATTTAGAACTCCAATTACGCCGCCTAAAGTGATGAGTGCATTTAGGATTAACGCTATGCTGAAGCATTTCTTAAGTATGACTTTTACTGAGGTAGCCATTAAACTGTCAAACCTTTAGTTGGTTCAGGTATGGGCGATGCTTTCGGATTTTACTCATTACTGCATTCCACTCTTTTATAAATGAAACGTAAAAAAGGGAGAAAAAACCAAGTAGCGTTTGCCAATAATCAGAAGTGAAAAGCAACTGGTAGAGCTGTTATCCATAAATTCTTAAGCTAGGACTGCAAACGCTCAATAGAGAGAGGTTAAAAGAAATGAAGTTCGAGATTAAATACAAACCATCCTATGCCCTGCTTATCGCCAGCTTAAATCAAGGGGAAACAATCACTGCTGAATCAGGTTCATTAACCTATATGGATCCAACAATCGATGTTCACACAAGAAAACGTGAAAAAAGCTTGCTGGGCAGTTTAGGCTTAAGTATTATTGGCGGTCAATCCTTCTGGGTAAACGATTACACAGCCGCAAGAGGACCCGGAGACGCCGCTTTTGTAGCTGCACCAGTCGGCGACATAGAGCAGCTTGAGGTCGCACCAGGTAAAGGTTACATCATTCAAAAATCAGCCTACATTGCCTCAACGCCAGACGTTAACTTGGATGTTAAATGGGAAGGCTTCACTAAAGGCTTGTTTGGTCAAGGCTTATTCATGATTAAAGCTACAGGAAACGGACCATTATTCATTAACACTTTTGGTGCTTTAGATGTGCACACTTTAGCTCCTGGACAAACTTTGATAGTTGATAACTTCCACCTAGTCGCGTTCAGTGACACTTGCAGTTATAAAGTAACGCGTTTTGGCGGGTTAAAAGAAACCTTGCTCAGTGGCGAAGGTTTCGTAACGCAGATTACGGGTCCCGGAGAAGTGCATATTCAAACAAAGAACCTTCGAGAATTCGCTGAATGGCTATGGACATTGCTTGAACCAAAAGTACGAAGCACAAGAGCACGCTAAACAAAACCTTTATTTTTCTTTTTTGTAAAGGCAACCTTAATCAGGTGAAACAAATGGGCAGTACATTACTGGGGGCATTCGTTGGATTCATCGTTATAATAGCTTTAGCTTTCCTGTTTCCAGGCATCGGACATATTGTTGGTGGCTTCATTGGCGGTTTCGTTGCTGGATTAATAGCTAGAGGCATGCTTAAAGGCGCGCTGGCGGGTTTTCTCTCAGCGGTTGCTGGCGGCATAATTCTTGCAATTCTAGCATTTTTGGGCGCCATTTTCGCAGGCGGAAATTTCGGCTTCCTTGGTGCATTGCTAGGCGGAGTGGCAGGTTTAGCCGCTGGAATAGTAGCCTTAATACTTGGCGGTATCGAAGCGGTAATCGCTGCTATAGCGGGGTTCATCGGCGGTGCATTAACTAAGTAAAAAAGAGGCGCCGTCACCTTTTTTATCGGTCAAGGCTGAAAGGTTTCTCTTGCACAAATTTTTCAGGCACTTGGTCTAGAATCATTCTTTCTTCAGGCTTTTTGCTTAACACGACCGGCGAAAGACGCTTAGCCAACTGCAACGCTGAAGCCAGCTTACTGTTTCTGTCCGCATAAACCTCAAGCAACACGCCGTCTTTACGAACGTTCTCGCCAAGTTTAGCATGCAAAATGACGCCTGCGCCTTTTTCTTTTGGAGCTCCAGCTTCTCTTGCAATCCGCACAATGTCATCAGTGCTAAGCCACAACACGCGTCCTGCACTGTCAGAATGGACAAAATCGTGGTATTTACCGATGGGTAAATCATTGGGCATTATTGTTGGGTTTCCGCCTTGTGCAGAGATGATTTCACGCATTTTCTTTTCAGCTTTGCCTGAATCAAGCATGTCCTCGGCAACGGCTCGTCCGTTTTCAACGCCGACCATTTCAAAAAGCATGCCTGAAAGACTAACCGCTTTTTCCCGCAGGTCAGGGGGTCCACTGCCCATTAGAGTGGTTAACGCTTCTTTTGCTTCTAACGCTGGACCAATACTGCAGCCTAACGGTTGGTCTCCAAAGGTTAATGCACATTGAATGTTTAGTCCCAAACGTTTGCCTAAATCAACAAAGTCTGCAGCTAACGTGTAGGCTTCTTGGCGTGTTTTAATTTTTGCTCCCACACCCGTTGGGATGTCAACGGCAACGTGGGTGGCGCCTATAGCTTTCTTTTTGCTGAGAATCGATGGCAACAGCAACGGGTCAATTCCCAACGGGTACTCTACTTGAATAAACAAGTCGTCTGCTGGCGCCAACTCAAGTGAGCCGCCCCATACTAGGCAAGCGTTGGTTTTAGCCACGACATCCTTGATTTCCTCAAGCGACAAGTTGACTGGGCACAGGGTTTCCACGCGGTCAGCGGTTCCAGCTGGCGAAGTTATAGCTCGTGAGGAGGTTTTTGGAATCGTGTATCCCGCGGCAGCGACGATGGGTACAACTATCATTGAGGTTTTGTCGCCTGGAATACCTCCGACACTGTGCTTATCCAAGATTGGTCCTGCGCCAAAGTTTAATGACTTGCCAGTTGCAACCATAGCTCTGGATAAGGCTTCAACTTCGCTGGTGCTTAAACCATAAATTTTAAGAGCAGTCAAAAAGCCTGCGACTTCAACTGAGCTCAAATGCCGCTCCACCACATCTTTTACTATATTGTAGATTTCTTGTTCTCGCAGTCGGTCTCCACGCAGCTTAGCTCTAACGCTGATTAACGATTCTGGAACAGGCGCCAGTTTAACCGAGACTGTTTCATCTTCTTTAACTCCCAGAGCAGTGGCGATTTCCTCGTAGAGACCAATACGATTCATGGGAAAATGCGTTGCGATGTTGGCAATTGCTATTGCCTCTTTTTTGCCGTATGTTAAGTGGATTCTGTCTGAACTGTGCACGCCCAGCAGGCTGGCGCTTTCTTCACTTAATAATGCGACTTGGCTTCCGCCTGTTGTGATGTATAAGACTTCAACGATGAGCTCCATTAATGACCACTTATTACTGAATTGGTTTGGGAATAGTTAAAGATTTTAAG
>CAYMLF010000061.1:0-10917 GCA_964391275.1 uncultured Candidatus Bathyarchaeia archaeon | reverse complement strand
CTTAGAAATCGGGTACGAAACATTATTCCAATACTTTTGGCGAGACCGAGAACCCATCATGGATATAACTGAAATTATCAGCGGTAACCGACTTTACTCCTCGCTTATATGTGCTGGCGGAGTCAGACGGGACCTAAAAGAATCAGCCATCCCAAAAATAAAAGCTACCGTAAAAGAACTTAAAGATAAGCTGCCGTTTTATCGTCAAGTTTACGAAGATGAACCCAGCCTAAAAGCACGTATGCAAAAAGTTGGCGTGCTTTCAAGAGAAGACGCTATAAAACTGGGTTGTGTCGGTCCAGTGGCTCGAGGTTCAGGTCTCGATATTGATGTGCGCAAAGATTTTCCATATTCCGCGTATAAAGAGATTCCATTTAAAGAAATTGTCTACACCGAAGGCGACACTTGGGCTAGAATGAACGTTCGCCTAGATGAAGTGGAAGAAAGCATCAACATAATCGATTACGCCGTTGACAACCTGCCAAAAGGACCCATCCGCGTTGAGGTACCAAGACAAGTGCCTGCAGGCGAAATAGTTAATCTTGTAGAAGCGCCAAGAGGAGAACTTTTCTACTACGTTAAAAGCAACGGTACAGAAATGCCTGAACGCGTCAAAGTGCGTACACCAACATTCGCCAACATTCCCTCTTTCCTTAAAACCGCGATAGGTGAGAGCATAGCCGATGTCCCAGCAAACTTTGTCAGCTTAGACCCATGCTTCTCATGCACAGACAGGTGACAAAACATGGACTTCCTCATTGACCCAATGCTGATCTTTAGAATACTCATCTTCCCAGGCTTCACCTTCATCCTATTCCTGACACTGTTTTGCGACTGGGTAGAACGAAAAATCGAAGCCCGCATCCAAAACCGCGTTGGTCCGCTTGTTGCTGGACCAGCGGGGATACTTCAGCCTTTAGCTGACTTCATTAAACTCTTAACCAAAGAGGACATTCAACCAAAAAACGCTAAACGGCATGTTTTCAAATTCGCGCCTTTAGCAGCTTTTGCAATAATGGTTTTTGCAATGTGCTTTTTGCCAATTGACGGTTCAAGTGTTTTATCCTCTGCTGGTTTTAACGGTGACTTAATTGTCATATTGACCTTTGCAACAATAGCAAACTTTTTACTGTTCCTCGCAGGCTGGGCATCTGCTAACCCGTACGGAACAATCGGTTCAGCAAGAATCCTAACCCAGTTCTTAGGCTATGACATTCCATTATTCATGCTTGCCCTAACACCAGCATTCATCGCTGGAAGCTTAAGCATATTCACAATAGCCTCAAGCCAAACCATCCCCTACGTCTTTTTGGCACCATGGGCATTCATACTATTCATCATAACCATGCAGGCAGAACTTGAAAAAGACCCCTTTGACGTGCCACACGCCGAAAGTGAACTTGTCGGCGGCTTAGAAACCGAATACACAGGCGCCAAACTTGCGTTCCTTCACTTAACACGTGATGTCCAAATGGTTTTCGGCGCGGCTTTGGTGGTTGCATTGTTCCTTGGTGGTTCAAGTGGACCTGTATTCTTTGGTTTGCCAGAGTTTTGGTATTCACTTTGGTTTGTGCTAAAACTTTTACTGGTTATAATAATCGCTGAATACATAACTTGTCTATTTGCAAGACTGCGAATTGACCAAGTTTTAAGTGTTAACTGGAAAATAATCTTGCCCGCATCAATCCTATCGTTGATGCTAACTGTAGTATTATTAACATGGGTTTACCCAATGGTGGTGTAACAAGGATGGCAAAAAAATCAACCATAATCCCTATGCTTAAACGCACATTCGCTCACTTATTCAATAAGCCAGCCACCACTAAGTACCCATTCGTGAAGCCAAAACTGCCAGAAGACTTCCGCGGGAAACCAGTATATGAAATAAAATCCTGCAACCGAATCGTCCTTGGACAAAGCTGTCCAGAACTTGCTTTTGATGTACACTCGATTATGGGGTCAGCATGTAGCGTGTGCGAACGGGATTGTCCAGCTTTCGCCATAACAATCGTTGAAGTAGACGGTAAACGGCGACCCCAATTTGACTTAAACAAATGCATCTTCTGTAACCAATGCATCGAAAGCTGCCCAAGAGAAGCCATTAAACCCTCAGACATCTACGAGTTAGCTACAATCGACAAAAACTCACTGGTGATTAAACCCAATCCAAAAGGAGATGAAGGTGCAAAACAATGATTTTTGAAATCCTATCCATAGGCTTAATCGTTTCAGCTTGCCTTGCATTGTTCCTTGACGAAGTTGTGCCTTCAGTGTCAGCCTTAGCTGGAACCTTCATATTTATTTCAGTTATTTACGCCCTAAACGGCGCAATTTTCGCTGCAGTTTTCCAATTCGCAATCGGCATAGGCACAATAGCTGTCCTGTTCCTCTCAGGCGAAATGCTAAGCGAGAAACCAAAAAAGAAAACCTCACAATTAACCGTTGCAGGCATAATAGGCGGTGGCTTAGCGTTATCGTTGCCTGCGGTTCTTTTATCTGTTTCAGGCTCAACAGGCGCAGTTTTCTCAGAAGTCAGCCTTGGCGATGCCCTCTGGAACATGCGAGGATTTGACGTGGTGCTGCAAGGTCTAGTGATTATGACTATTGCAGTTGGCATCTTCATTGTCCTGTATAAAAAGAGGAGTGGCGGCAAATAATGGATTATATTATACTTTCAATCATACTGCTCGGCATAGGCGTTTACGGCCTTTTAACTAAGCGTCACCTGCTAAAAATCTTCATATCCGTTGAGTTAATCGCCATCGCAGCCACATTAAACTTTGTCATGTTGGCAGGTCAAGGTTTAGGAGAAGCATTCCTGATACTGGCTTTCTCCACAGACACCGCTGTCAGCGCAGTTATACTGGCGTTGCTGGTGGTTATTTCAAAGAAGTACGGCACAAGCGACATCACCGAAGTAGTAAAGATGGAAAAAGAAAGCGAGGTTGAAATCGATTGACACTAACTGACTTGTCTGCTTGGCTTGTGTGGCTGTTTCCTCTTGCCTGCAGCCTTCTGGTTCCAGTGGTTGCACGTTTAGGTGATAAAGCAAGAAACTATTATGCCGTAGCCATCGCTGTAATCACTGCAGCTTTAGCGTTTTCAATGGTTCCAGGCATTTTTTCAGGTGAAGGTCACGCTACAAACTTGACGGCTGCGTGGATTCCGTTTGGCTTAGACGCAGGCGTATTCATAGACTCCCTCAGCGTACTATTTGCTGGCTTAGTGGCGTTTTTCGGCGTGATTATAGCAGTTTACTCTTTAGGCTACATGGCTGAAGAAGAAGGTTTAACACGATACTATTTCCTGCTGCTGCTCTTCATCGGCTCCATGATTGGACTTGTAGTAGCAGACAACTTTTTGCAG
Organism: uncultured Candidatus Bathyarchaeia archaeon; assembly: GCA_964391275.1. Classification (GTDB taxonomy): domain Archaea; phylum Thermoproteota; class Bathyarchaeia; order Bathyarchaeales; family Bathycorpusculaceae; genus Bathycorpusculum. Next base: position 7,551 of record CAYMLF010000061.1, on the reverse strand, counting down.
ATGTTCATTTTCTGGGAAATGGTTGGCTTATGCTCATTCGCGCTAATTTCGTTCTGGTACAAACGTCCAGAATCAGTCAAGTCAGGCATGAAAGTTTTCCTCATGACACGCATCGGAGACGTTTTCCTACTAGGCGCTATCGGTCTTCTATACGTTAACTTGGGCACCTTCAGTTTTGCAGAAACCATCCTAAACATAGGCAACATACCAATCCCCATGTTAACAACCATTGCATTTCTTGTGCTTGGCGGAGCAGTGGCAAAATCAGCCCAGCTTCCCCTGCACACTTGGCTCTACAGCGCCATGGAAGCACCAACATCAGTCAGCGCCCTGCTGCACGCGGCAACCATGGTTAAAGCCGGCATCTACTTGCTTGCAAGATTCATTCTTATCCTTGGCCCGTTAGCTGTGGCGCTACCTTACTGGCTGCCCGTTACGGCTTGGATAGGGGTTTTAACCGCTATCTTAGCTGCTTCACTGGCAATTCACACCACCGACATCAAAGGTGTTCTCGCATACTCCACAGTTAGCCAGCTTGGCTTCATGATGGCTGCGCTTGGCACTTCGCACGGCGCTGAGTCAATCGGTTGGTTTGCAAGTTTATTCCACATGGTAAGCCACGCTTTCTTTGAGGGGTTGGGTTTCCTTTTAGCGGGAGGCATAATTCACGCTATCGGTACAAGAGACATGCGACTTATGGGCGGCTTAAAGAAGGCTATGCCAATCACGTTTATCTTGGCAGTCTTAATGGTTCTCACGACAAGCGGGTTGCCTCCGTTTGCAGCGTTCTTCAGCAAAGGCTTAATCATAACCAGCGTCACCGAATCAGGAAACCTGATACAGACAATTCTGATTTACCTCACAACCGCAATAACATTTGCTTACAGCCTAAGGTTTCTAACTTTAACTTTCATGGGCAAAGAATCTAAGCATTTGCAAGAGCAGCATGTACATGAAGCACCAAAAATCATGCTCTACCCCGCAATGGTGCTTGGCGGATTATGCATTGTCTGGGGACTGCTGATGCCAGTAATTCAAGCCTTCATGCAGGTCGAGTTACACGAGGTTAGCTTGCTGGGGTCGTTTTTGAACCTTGAAACACCCATATTCTTCGCCCTCATCATCCCCACGGGCTTAATTATATATTTAACATATTACAAAAACTCTCAAACCATGAAAAGTATAATTGCAAAGTCAAACCCAATATCAACAGTCCTTAAACACGGTTACTTCTTTGACGACATCTACTTTGGCATAGCAAAAGGCGTAACACGTTTCTCTGAAGGCTTAGGAGGTTTTGAAGATGTCATCAGCCGCTTCCCCCAGTTAGTCGCAACCATAGTAACTGGCTTTGCAAAAATAGGGCGTAAACTTGACCGTTTAGGCGATAAGTCACTGGTCGCTTTTGGCAGAGCAATTTCGGGTTTCGCTGATTTAGGCAAACGCTTAGATGGTTTAGTAGATCGGTTACTGGAGTTGTTTGCTGCAAAGTTTTATGTTGTATCCTCAAGACTCAATAAGGCACCATCTGAGGGTTCGCTTCACAACTATATTGTGGCAGCAATTCTTGGGTTCATACTAATCATTATATTAATAATCTTAACAATAGGAGTCGTGTAAAAAAAATGATTGAACTTCCAGTATTGCTCTTAGTCTTCCTTATACCAACCCTGAGTGTCCCCTGTGTATTCTTTGCAGGAAAGAAATCACCTAAAGCAGCGGCTTTACTAGTTGCTATAGTCGCCATAATCAGCATGGTTTTGATACTGTCTACGGTTCCAGCGGTTCTCAATAACGAAAATAACCGCTATGTGGAAGAATACGAATGGATTACCTTAGTAGGCGCGAAATTCGCGCTTTTCACCGATGGCATAAGCGTTTCAATTTCAGTAATCAGCCTTGTTCTCATAGTTGCAGCAGCGCTGTTCTCAATCAATTATATGGCTGGAAAAAAGAATTTGCACGTTTATTACGCGCTTTTAGCTATGCTTCCAATCGGTTTAGTCGGTGTCTTCTTAACCTCTAACCTTGTACTCTTCTATTTCTGCTGGGAACTAATGCTTGTTCCTGCTTACTTCTTGCTTGGAGAATGGGGCTACCGTGACTCGTATAAGGCAGCATTCAAGTTTTTCGTCTTTACACATGCAGGCGCCGTATTTGTCCTCTTAAGTATAGGCGCAACCTACGTGCTCACCGGCGCAACAGACATGTTTGCAGCCCAAGCTGCCTTAATGAACGTTGGTTCAGACTTGGTAAAATGGATTCTAATTGGTTTAACCGCTGGCTTTGCTGTTAAAATGGCTGTTGTGCCTGTTCACATGTGGCTGCCTGATGCTCACTCTGAAGCTCCAGCAACCCTATCAGCGCTCTTAAGCGGTGTCATCGTCAGCGCTGGAGCGTACGCGATTCTGCGTTTATCCTTAGGAATGGTTTTCCCTGCGGTGATGGATGCAGCGTTCAGAGTGAACTTCTTGTATGCCTTAGCCATCCTTGGTGTAGTTTCAGCCTTCTTTGGCTCGCTACTGGCGCTGGTTGAAACAGACATAAAACGGCTTATTGCGTACTCAAGCATTGCCCACATGGGCTACATCATGTTTGGCTTATCATTGTTCCCAGCTAACGCGGCTGCTGGAACTACCGTGTTACTCTCGTCGGCTGTGGCGGTAACTGGAACAGTTCTTCACGTAATAAGTCACGCTGTGAGCAAAGGATTGCTCTTCCTTACCGCAGGCGGAGTAATGCATCAAACTGAAGAAAGAGACATCAGCAAAATGGGTGGCTTAGCTGCTAAGATGCCGTTTTCAACAGTTTCTTCCACAATTGCCGCTTTAAGCATTGCTGGTGCTCCACCTTTTGCGTGCTTTATGAGTGAATTCTTAATCTTCGTTGGCGCTTTCCAAGTGATAGATGTCGACCCCTTCTACATTATTCCAACCGCTTTAATGCTTGTAGCTACAGTGCTCTCTTTAGCTTACTCTCTACGCTTTACATCTAAAGTATTCTTAGGACAGCCAAAAGGAGAAGGCGAACACAAAATTGTGGATGTTTCAAGGAACATGAAGATTGCATTTGTACTGCTGATAATATTCGTTATAGCAATCGGAGTGTACCCGTCATTATTCGTTAACCTAATACAAACCGTCAGATTCGGTTAAAGCATTGGAGAGGGCTGATTAAGTGGTTCAAGTACTTGACGTTGTATTACCTATCCTGACATTAGTCATTGCAGCACTGCTGACAATACCAATCTACAGAGTAATCCGCAAAAGAAACAGAAAAACAGCCCTCGCCTTCAGTTGGTTTCTAACCATATTCATTATTGCAGGCGCCTTTGTTGCAAACTTGGCCTTGCAGTATTACAGTGTATCTGCAACCGAACCATTTGTGAACTTGAGCCTTAACGCTCCAGGCTTCGAAGCAGTTTCCAGCGCTTTCATGATTGATACAATCTCGGTTTTCATGGCTATCGCCATAACCTCTGTCGGCGCCATAATAACGTTATACAGTGTTCTTTATGTTAACTCAGCTGAAAGACCCACGGAACGATATTTTGCCGTAATGCTTTTGCTTATCGCATCTCTTTTAGGCGCCGTATCTTCAGGGGACTTGTTAACATTGTTTATTTTCTGGGAAGCCGCCGCTGCCGGAGCAGCTTTTCTCATATTGTTCCGTAAAAACATCAAGTCCATTCATTCAACAATAAAATATCTTGTTATGATTATCATTGCTTCAGCATTCGTTGTTTTTGGCTTGTCATTAGTTTATGGTCTCACTGGCAGCTTGAACTTTTGGGATGTAAGAAACGCCCTATTGACCTTGTCAGATAATCGGTTGCTAATTGTAGCTTTCATTTTTATCGCTGCGGGATACGCCATCGAATCCGCAATCGTGCCTTTCCACTTTTGGTTGCCAGACGCGTACACCGATGCGCCTTCAACGTCTTCAGCTTTTCTTTCAGCACTAATTGACCAGGGAAGCTACTACGTGCTTTTGCGCGTATTAGTGTATATTATAACGCCCGCTGGCGCTTTAGATTGGACTTTAATGATAGCAATTATGTCAGCGTTAACAATGATAATCGGCAACCTCTTTGCTTTAGTACAAACAAACATTAAACGAATGATAGCCTACATCTGCGTAGCCGATGTTGGATACAACCTAGTAGCAATGGCAAGCATTATTCCTGGAGCAGCCTCGCTTTCGTTGGGACTTGAAGGAAACCTGTACTTCTTCTTGATGGGCGGCATAAACACTGCACTCGCTTTTATGGCAATTGGCATAATCAACCGCCATGGCTTCAAAACGCTTGAGGACTTTTCAGGAGTAGGCAAGAAAATACCTTACACAAGCTTGGCACTGGTCATTGCGGCTTTCTCTTTTGCAGGTGTTCCACCGCTTGCAGGATTCACCGCAAAACTTCTCGTTTTCACAGCTGCTATACAGGCTAACATGAACTGGCTGGCAGTCATAGGCGTATTAACCAGTGTACTTCAAACTGCTTACCTGTTCAGGCTCGTCAACTACATGTACGGCAAAAAAGCCAAGGACGAAACAAGCATTAAAGAATCAAAGGTGTTGTTGGCTCCAATCTTCATTTTGGTAGCGGCAATAATTTTGCTTGGGCTTTTCCCTGGTGTAGTGTTTGATTTAATTGAAGCGGCAGCTCATCAACTCGCCTTTATCCCGTAAACCCCATGTAGGGGTTTTTTAAAAAAAAATTAAACGGCGATTTCTTCAGATAAACCAGCCGCTGGATACGGGAACAAATGAGCTTTCTCGATTGGATAAGCAATTGTTATGTCGTCTCCAACTTTATGCCACTCTTCCGTTAAAGAGGGCTTGTTGATTATGAACCTGTCACCGTTCTCTAACCTGATTTCATATCGAATAAAAGTTCCTTCAAAAGTGACGCGGTCGATTTTGCCTGCAAAACCATTCTCTTTAACTTTGTTACCCTTCTTCAATACACAAACTTCTGGTCTAATAGCCAAAACGATTCGTTCCCCCTGCTTAATGTTTTTACTGTAAGCTTTGGCTTTTAGACCTGCACGTAACTCAATTTCCACTAATTCATCTTCAACTTTAGTTGCATACCCAATAAGAAAGTTTGATTCCCCAATGAAATGTGCCACAAACAGGCTCTTTGGATTCATATAGAGGTCTTGGGGCGACCCCATTTGAACAATTTTACCCTTCTTCATTACCGCTATTCTATCAGAAATTGACATTGCCTCAGCTTGGTCATGAGTAACGTGTATAGCCGTTAAGTTCAAGTCTTTAGCCATACGGCGAATTTCATATCTGATTTCATTGCGGACTTTAGCGTCTAACTGACCCAGCGGCTCATCCAAAAGAAGAATTTTGCCGCCCGCAGCCAAAGCACGCGCTACAGCAATACGCTGCATCATTCCACCGCTCAATTCACTGGGGTAAGCATCAACACGCTCGTTAAGTTTAACTAGTTCCAAGACTTCATGACCAATAGTTTCAGCTTTTTTCTCGTTATAATTTTTTACTTTTGGTCCATATAACACATTGTCCCATGCAGTCATGTGTGGAAATAAAGCAAAGGTTTGGAAAACAAAGCCGATTTCTCTATCTTCTGGTGGAACATTGTCAACTCGCCTGTCGCCGATGTAGATTTCGCCGCTGTCGGGTTCTATTAATCCTGCAATGAGCCTTAGCAACGTGGTTTTTCCGCATCCGCTGGGCCCAAGCAGTGAAAAATACTCTTTGTCTTTAATGGTTAAACTGACGTTATCGAGGGCGTAAATGTTTCCGTATTTCTTGGTAACGTTGACTACTCTGACATCAGGCATTAGTTTTTCTCCTTATTCGAGTTCTTCTGCGATAATTATGATTTATCATTCTAATACTTTCCTTTTCTTGTCAAAAGCCTCAACAGCAGCAGGATAATGAATGATAACACGATTAATATTCCACATGCTAAACCAATTTCAAGCGGTGAGGCATCCACTACTCCCCGTACCCAATCCACAATGAGCACTGGAGCGGTTTGCAAGTTTGTAGAGACAGCCAAAGTTGCGCCTGTTTCACTAACGCTTCTTGTGAAAACCATGATTGCACCGGAAAGTATCGAATACTTTGTCAACGGTAGAACCACAGAGCGGAAAACTGTGAAGGGTTTTGCGCCAAGAGTTTTAGCAGCGTCTTCCATGTCAACGTTTATACGTTCCATAGCCGCGGACATTGACCTGACAAAGTACGGGTAAGTAATCGCTAAGTGTGCAAAGATTAACAATACAAGTTCAGGCATGCCAGTGAAGCCTTGCCAGAAAAATCTAAGCGAAATACCCAATGCGATTGAGGGCACAATTAATGGAATGTTAAGCAGAATGTCAAGTATTGTTGAAGGCAGTTTGCCAAAGGTTTTTCTAGCAATTAGAATTGCCATTGGAATTCCAGTGATTATTCCTAAAACGGTTACTATTGCGCCTAAGCCGTAGGATAACAGTAGGCTTTGCCAATAATTAGCCCATATTCCAGAGCCAGTGAAGGCTTCTGTTAAAGTGGTTCCTGTCACGATTGCTTGGAATGCAGGCAACGCAACAAACAGTGAAGGGATTAATACAATTATAAAGAACACAAGCAATGCTACAGTGTTACGTGCGTATACAGCTTTTTTGTAGCTAAACTTCTTCTCAATACCAGTCAAACCCTTTCCAAAGGGCAACGAGATTTTTTTTCCTAAAAACTGGATTAAACCAAAAATCACCAGCGAAACAACAATGAGAATTATGCTTGCAAACACTGTTGCGCCTTCGTATGTAGCTTGGGAAATTGCACCAGCATTAAGTTGATTGCTTAAATTCTGCAAAAACACTGGCCCATTCTGGAATGCTCCAGCAACGATGAAGGTTGCGCCAGTCTCTGATAATGAACGTGCAAATGCTAATGCGAAGGCTGCAATTAATGTAGGTTTTATAATCGGAAAGGTGACTGTTCGATCCGCGGTTAATGGGGCTGAACCAAGCGTTCTTGAGGCACGTTCATACTCCATTTTGTAATCAAGCAGTGAACCCACAATTACGCGGACAACAACAGGGAAAGAAAACGTGAAATGCAAAAGCATAACCAAAAGCCAACCGGGAGAAACAAGAGAATAACCAAATAATGCGCTGATTCCGCCGCTTTGGCTCCAAAAAAGCAGAAGGCTGTAGCCCAAGGCAGCGGTAGGTACAATAAAGGGTATATCTGCCATGGTGTCAAGGACACTTAGCCACCTTGACTTGCCACGAGTGATAATCCACGCCAAAGGTATTCCCGCGACAAGGTCAAGCGCCGAAACAATCAAGGCAATCACGAACGAGTTGACAATAGCGACTAAGGCTTGGTTCATGATGTCGGGTTGGCTAACGACGTTTGGGATGGTGTCAGCTTTTATGAAAATGCCTATGATTGGCGGTATCAAGATTAAAGCTAAAAATATGATTATGGCGGATAAGTAAAGAGTGTATTTTAAGGGTTTTTTTGAAGACCAAGAGTTTAGCAGGTTTGAGAGTTTACTTGGCACTTTAATGCTCCTGTTTT
>CAYMLF010000060.1:0-11017 GCA_964391275.1 uncultured Candidatus Bathyarchaeia archaeon | reverse complement strand
TTAGCTGTGATTTTTTCTCTAACCCCCCTTATATATAGTCTCAACAAGTGTTGGGGCGGGGTATGTTGGTGTTGCATGTTTGCTGAAGGATTGTTTGCAGAGTTGATTGTCTGCTGGGCTTTTCACTTTTTGCTTGTGCAGTTGCTGCCAAAGAATCTCATGTTGACCCGCCTGCTAAAAGCGAGGTCTCTCACAGCAGACCCCCCTCCCTTATATAAAGCCATGTTGAACTGACAGCTGTTGCTCCCGCGATAGACCTGTCCCCCTGTAAAAAGGAGGTTTTAATGGTTGGCAACGGTTTTCTTGGCTGATAGAGTCATCCTAAAACCACAACTCCAGTAAGTCAAGATCAATACTATTGTATTGAAGCGGTAGCAAAGCGAAGCGACTCAGGGTACTTTTCCAGTTCCAGTTCAAGCTCTAATAAACTGTGATGTTCACCGCAAGTTAGACCCTGTTTTTACAAAAACTACCCTTCTTAGGCTAACAGTGGTAAAGGGTTAAATTGTCTATCTTGTATCTTCTTTTGGGAAAAATATGTCATCATCCACCGACAAAGTTGCAGACGCCCTCTACGAGTCAGGATGCATAAAATTCGGCACTTTCAAAATTAAATCGGGCGCAACGAGCCCCTACTATATTGACATGGCACGCTTACTCTCCAACCCCAAGCAGCTATGCACAATCGCCGACGTTGCCGCTGAAAAAATCAAACAAATCATGACCATCGACGAATTTACCAAAATCGCTTCAATCGAGCTTAAAGGCGCTTTAATTGTGCCCAGCATCGCCTGCAAAGTTGACCTACCCTGCATAATTGTCCGTAAGGAAGACAAGGCTTATGGGGTAACGGGCAGAATCGCAGGCGCAGACGCCGTTCAAGGTGATAAGGTGCTGTTTTTTGATGACGTCGTAAGCGAAGGTTTATCCAAAATTGAGGGCGTAAAACCGCTACAGCAGCTTGGCGCAGAAGTAAAGCACTTGATGGTTGTTGTGAACCGGGAACAGGGCGGAGCAGAAAACCTTGAAAAGCTTGGCTTCAAAGTACACTCGCTCGCAAAGGTTTCTGAAGTTGTTGTGTCACTAAAGAAGTCGGGAAGAATCAGTTCTGAACAAGCCCAAACAGTGCTTGATTACATCAAAAAGTAACTTAGCAAACTTTAGCTTTTATTACCTCTAGAATTTTCTTGGCTGCTTCATGTGGCGACAGCGCCAAGCTTTCTATCCTGACTTCAGGGTCCAACGGTGCCTCGTATGGTTGACCTATCCCGGGAACCGTGCTGGATTCCTTGTTTTTTAGAGCTTTCTGATAGATTCTTGTTGGTGCAGAATAGGTTTCTTTTCGCTGGGCTTCACGTTGCATGCACACTTCAAGGGGGCATTCAAGGTAAGCTTCTATAAAGCAGGCTATCTGCTTTCGCGCTTTTTCCCGGTAGCGGTGCAGGTTGCCTGTTGCATCAATTATGACGTTAACACCGTTGTCCGTTAATAGTTTAGCAGTATAGCTGATTGCTGCGTAAACGATGTCGCGTTCTTCAAGGCTGTAAGTAAGGTTGGGAGTCAGGTTTTTTCGCAATTCGTCTGAGGATAAAAGCTGAACTGCAATACCTTCATTTTTTAGCAGATTAATCAGGGCTCTTGAAACCACGGATTTGCCGCTGCCCGGCAACCCAGTTATCCAAACGCACCATCCAGCCTTCACCATCACACCTTCACTTCCCAATCAATGTTAGATAAGAAGAGATTGTTTGGATTAACCTTGCCTCTAAAATAGGTAAAACTATGGTTAAACTTCTCGATGGTGAGTTGAGTACCATTCAATTATTCTTGCAACAACCGATGCAGAATACCCGGCTTCTCTTAGCGCACGCTCTAAATTCAAATTTTCTTCCGCTTCCAAGTCTGAATTCCCCAAAAAACAGTGTTAAAGTGACTATTTAACGTTGCATGCCAGAGGTAAAATATGTCTAAAAAGGTACTTAATTAGAAGTAAGAGTTAACATCTATCAAGTTAAACCTGTCACGATTCAAGACGTTCTTGGCAAAACTTAACAGTTTAACTCGCACATCCACATTCAAGTTGGGATACCAAATTGGAGAAGCAACAACCAAGCTACGCCAAGCATAAAACGGTGGAACAACCTCCAAAATCTCTGAATCATTGGTCTTTCGCAAATAGTTTTCCCAGAAAAGCCCAAACAACCTCTGAAAAGCACCACTCAATTCACCGTGCCTCTGTAACGAATAGAACAAGTAGTTGATGGTTAAAGCTGAAATGTCGTCAGCTGGTTCACCCCATTCTCCACGGCTACGGTCTAAAACAGTGAAATCTGCGGCTTTACGGAACAAAATGTTCCAAGGATGAAAATCGCCGTGCACTTGACTCAAACGGTGAGCGCGCTCTTTGAGTCGCCACCGCCAATCAATACATGCTTTTTCAACGTTGATAAAGTAGTCTTTATTCACATACGCAAAACCTTTCGGGTAACTGTCAAACAAGCCCATGATGCATTCGCCGTGACCAACCAAATCGCGGATTCGACGCACATACAAACTTGGGGAGTTATGGCGTGTCTTGTGGATGTCAACCAAGTAATCAGATAAAGCTAAGCAACGCATTTCATCAATTTCATCCATTTCACCAGAGGTTTTCATCTTATCTAAATCGGTATGGTAAAGTTTTCCATCGGCATACTCAGTTAATATAAAAAATTCACTGCTTTTTCCAACAGACCTTAAGTTGCCACCGCTTTCAAAAGCGCCAACATCAACCGAACGCACATGCCTTGGAAGCTTGTTAAAAGCGGAGTTTTGCCAAAGAACAATTTGGGCTCGGTCAGAAAAGTGGTCATGACCAAAATTCTCTGACGGACGCAGGGTTTTTAGAATAACCTTGTTTAGTTTGCCATCTGCTTTCTTGAACTCGATTAAGTAGGGGTAACCGTAACCAACTCCTTTTAAATCCGCTAAAGAACTCTGTGTGTCATCAAGCTTTCTTATCTTTTGAACCTCAATTTCTTCGCCAAACAAAGAGCTTAGATATTGGCATACTGTTTTTTTAGACAACAGTAGCAAATCAGCGGTACCCAAAACACATAACACCTTTCAACAAAAAATGATTGGTTTTAGCATTTAAATCTTAACACAACCAACAGCAAGCAGCAACGCCTTTTTCAAGTTATGTTTATTGGTTGCCAACTCACAACATATACAAACAAGGAAGAACCGCCATAATGCATGACCAAAAACAAGTGGTTGAAGCCCTACTCCAGCCAAATGCTTACCCAGAAGAAACAGACAAAATTGAACTCATCCAAACGCATATTTCACTCGTCTTTTTGACCAAGAATTACGTTTACAAGGTTAAAAAATCAGTAAACTTTGGATTTCTCGATTTCTCCACACTAGAAAAAAGACGCTTCTTCTGCGAAAAAGAATTAGAACTCAACAGGCGCCTCTGCCCAGAAATATACCTAAAAGTGGTTCCCATCAACAAAGACGGTAACATCAAGATAAACGGCGCAGGGGAAACAGTTGAATACGCCTTAAAAATGAAACGTCTACCCCAAAACAGAATCATGACCATACTGCTCCATGAAGGCAAAGTTGGCAACGAAATAGTCGATGCTATAGCCAAAATAGTGGCTCAGTTCCATGGCCAAGCGCAAACAAACAGTGAAATCAACGAGTTTGGCTCTTTGAAAATAGTTAAGATCAATTGGGATGAAAACTTTGCTCAAACCATAAAATACATCAATCAAACAATAACGCAAACTGACTTTGACTTCATCCAAAACAGAATTAACGGTTTCATGGGCAAGAACAAAGCCCTCTTTGAACAGCGAATACTTAACAAGCGTGTACGCGACTGCCACGGTGACTTGCATTCAGGCAACATTTTTGTAACCGATAAAATCTGCATTTTCGACGCCATAGAATTTAACGACCGCTTCCGATACAGCGACGTTGCCTCAGACGTAGCTTTCCTCGCCATGGACCTTGACTATCAGCAAAGAAGCGACTTAGCAGACTACTTCATAACTCAGTACCTTGCATACTCCAAAGACGCCCAGCTAAAGCTGATGTTGCCCTTCTACAAGTGTTACCGCGCATATGTTCGAGGAAAAGTCATTAGCTTCAAACTTGACGACCCAAACATAACAAGTGAAGAAAAAAACGCTGCCACTAAAGAGGCACAAGCTTACTTTCGGCTAGCAACAGAGTACGCTAAAGGTCTCTAACGCTTCATTTTTTGAATTGGTCAGCCACCCAGCTGGGAACCTCAACGGTGCCCATCACGATTGGTTTTTGGTGGCAATCGCTGCCGCCAGTCATGATTAAGCCGTTCTTTTTTGCAAATGCGATGTAATGGCTTGTGGTTTCAGGGGTGTGTCTTGAATGCCAACACTCCACCCCATCAATGTGTGGCAACATTTTTTCCTGAATAACTGCTGTCTGTTCAGAGAGCACCTTAGTCAACGAAACAAGCGATGTTCCATGCGGGTCATTAGGATGCGCCAGCACAAGTCTGCCGCCCGCTTCTCTGACCAGTTTTGAGACTTCCTCCAAATAGAGTGGGTACTTGGGGACATCACATTTTACAAGGTACCTGTCAAAGGCTTCTTGGCGGTTTTTGACGATTTCTTTCTTGACTAGATAGTCGGCGATGTGTGGCCTGCCTAATGTGCCATCCACTGACTCCTCAATCTTGCGTAAATCGTCCTTTGTAAGTGCTGATATTCCTTCTTTTGTAAATTCAGCATTCAAGTTCTCGAGGATTTTAGCGGCTCTTTCCTCTCGATACTTAGCCATCGTTTCCAGCTTGCTTTTAAGCGCAGGGTTCTCTGCGTCAAACTGGTAGCCCAAAAAGTCCAGCGAAACAGGCTTGCCCTCACGCATTTGTGGGTGGGCAAAACTAACGTTTAACTCTACACCTGTAATGTATGCTATGCCTGCTTTTTCTGCTGTTTCAGCGGCTTGGATTTGGCAACTGATAGAATCATGGTCAGTAATCGACAGCAGGGTGATGCCGCGAGATTTAGCTACCTGTATAATCACTGCTGCTGTTAGTTTGCCATCTGAACTGTTTGAGTGGATGTGTAAATCAATCTTCAAAGGCGCTACCTTTTCTCTACGCCGACAACGTACCAGCGGTCGGCTTCATCATGACACGTGTCAACCGTTAAATGCACAATTCTCAAAGAGGGATACTTTTGCTTCAAATCATCAATATCTACAGGTTCAAACTTGTTCTTGTTAGCAAGGTAAGCTTCCTCAGTTAAAGCGTTGGATTCGTACTTTTCTTTGGTTCGCCTCTTAATTCTGGCAAGAGACACTTCCTGTGGACAACTAGTTTGCAGAATAACAAAGGTCATGTTGTTTTTAGCTGCAATCTCAGCCGCTCGCCTGCGAAGCTCTTGAGTAACAAAAGTCGCATCCAAAATCAAGCCTCCCTTCTCCTTCGCTGCCTGCTCGTCCGCACGACGGAATAATTCATCGTAAACGGATAGCCGCTTGCTCATATTGCCTGCTACTTTGGCGTCAAAAATGTCTTCGTTCTTGAGCACTTCTAGCCTTATCAAGTCACTTCGGAGAATAGGGTACCTTTTGATTTTTGAAATTTCTTCTGAAGTTTCGGTTTTGTAGCTTGCTGGCAAGCCGCATGTTATCAGCAGAGTTCTGGAGTCTAGTTGTGTTTCTACAAAAGAGGCGAAAGGTTCTTTCACGTAATATACCCTCTAACAGTTAGCTTGCGTAAAGTGTAATTTTAACTTTTTCCAGCTTTGCTAAGCGCTCGTCCTACGTTGCACCTTATGAAACCGAGGTAAATTCTAAATAAGGAGAAGCCCTCAAGAATTCAGTAAAAAGAAGGAACAGTCTATGGAACAATTCCAAGTTAAAGACAAAAGCCTTGCACCACAAGGACATTTACAGATTGAATGGGCATCAAAACACATGCCCGTACTCAACATAATCAAAGAACGTTTTGAAAAAGAAAAACCACTACAGGGACAAACCCTAGCCGCGTGCCTTCACGTTACTAAAGAAACAGCCGTTCTCATCAAAACACTCATCGCCGGAGGCGCCAACGTTGCCTTATGCGGCTCCAACCCGCTTTCAACCCAAGATGACGTAGCTGCAGCCCTTGCAGACAGCGGTGTACACGTTTTCGCTTGGAGAGGACAAAACACTGAAGACTACTACAAATGCATAGAGAAGGTTCTTGATTTTAAACCCACCATGACCATGGATGACGGAGCAGACGTAGTCGGCATGCTTCACAGTAAACGCCAAAACCAAATTAAAGACATCAAAGGTGGAACCGAAGAAACCACCACAGGAGTTGTCCGCCTAAAAGCAATGGAACAAGATGGCAGCCTCAAATACCCAATCGTAGCAGTAAACGACGCCTACACCAAATACCTCTTCGACAACCGCTACGGCACAGGCCAAAGTACCATCGACGGCATACTGAGAGCAACATCAGTTTTGCTAGCAGGCAAAAACTTTGTAGTCGGCGGCTATGGCTGGTGCAGCAGAGGCATAGCTATGCGAGCCCAAGGCATGGGTGCCAACGTCATAGTGACTGAAGTTCAACCAACCCGCGCTCTAGAAGCAGTCATGAATGGTTTACGCGTCATGCCAATGTCTGAAGCAGCATCAATCGGCGATATATTCGTAACAGCAACAGGCGACATCAACGTCATCCGCAAGGAACACATGGAAAAAATGAAGGATGGCGCCATCATATGCAACAGTGGCCACTTCAACGTGGAAATCAGCATTTCAGACTTAGAGTCACTTTCAACTTCCAAACGCACGATGCGTCCAAACATGGAAGAATACACACTAAAAGACGGCAGACACCTCTATCTCCTCGCAGAAGGCAGACTAGTAAACTTATCTGCAGCAGAAGGTCACCCCTCAGAAGTCATGGACATGTCATTTGCTAATCAAGCATTATGTTCAGAATACATTGCTAAAAGCTCAAAACTGGAAACTAAAGTGTACACTGTGCCAAAAGAGCTTGACGAGAAAGTTGCAGAGTTAAAACTCAAAAGCATGGGCATAACCATCGACGAGTTAACTGAAGAGCAAAAGAAGTACCTGTCCACGTGGGAAATGGGAACTACCTAAGCTAAGCTTACTCTTGAAAGCATAACAAACTTTAAATTGATTAAGCGAATACATGGCTCTATAAAGTGGTGAAATCACAAAAATGGTAAGCAAAGATCAAGCTATAGGTGGAGCAATACTACTCGTTTGTGCACTAGTCGCTGTATTCTATATAATCGCCGTGTTCCTTCCAAACTGGATCATTGACCCGCTGAAACTAAACATGAGTGAAAACACCTTTAGACTTTGGGTAGTAACAATTCCAGTCTTCATCGCGTTTGTAGCCATAATGTTCATTGGAGCATGGATTGGCTGGACAATGGCAACAACACCCCCGCCAAAACCGATTGAAGAAATCACAACAGAGATCGAAGACAAACCCAAAGCAGAAGAAACCGCAACAGCCACCGAAGCATCAACAGAAGAAAAAATCAAGAAAAAGAAATAATTTTCTCTCTTTATCCTATTTCTAAAGTTTTTTTTATTTTTAATTTTATCTCTCATGGTTAAATGCGTGCTATATACCCATCATTTTAAAGCCCAAGTACAACACGGCACAAACCACTGCAGAAATAATGCTAACTGTAATTATGAATCTGGGATTAAGCGACGCCGCGCCTTCTTCATTTTTAGGCGTTACATCATATTCTTTTATTTCTCGAGTCAACACACTGACTTTCACGACTGCATTATGTTTTTTCATCTCAACTTCAACAGTGAAGAGGTCTTCTTCCATTGACACCCGCTTAGGCTGCAGTTTGCCCTTGTGACCAATCCGCCTTAGAAAAATTGTAGCGATAGTTGTCACTTCTTCAGCGTCTAACGCTTTAGGCGTAGGCTCAGATATGGATTCGTCCGTTGAAGTAACAACCGGAGGAACGGTTTCTTGCAGGGTCGAAGACAACCAGATTGACTCCTAATCTGCTCTTAAAGGGTTAACTGAACGGTAAAAAGTAAATGTGTGTCTCAAAAGAAACGGACTAGTCTGCAACGCAAGATAAACTGGGTGAAGCCAGTTTTTGCAGGTCCTCTGAGCCCTCAGCGTATCCAGAGGCTATCAAAATGTCGCCCGCTTGGATGCGTGAGTCTGCTCTGGGCCGAATAACGTGGTCGTCACGTTTTATGATTAAAACCCACATGCCAGTCTGCTCATGAACTCGAGCTTCTTTCAGCGTTTTTCCCACCAGCAAAGAATCCTCAGTAACACATGCTTGAATAACTGTTTCTTCAGCTTCCCTGATTGTTAACTGTAACACTGGATGCGGCTCTATACCCCGCAAAACGACTTCAGCCATTTCCGCTGCGGCGTCAGCAATTTTTTCTGTTGCTACGCCTAGTCTAATTAAGCCCAGTAAACCTGAAGCTTCTTCTTTTTTGAAGTCGCTAGTTAAGGCTAGCAGTTCAAATTGAGTGTGTTGCTGGTCAACTTTTTCTTCTAGCCGTTCAACTTCTTCTGCTAATTCACGGTTGTTTAAGAATAAAGCAGAATAAGCTAAATCCATCATCAATTCAGACGTGTCTTTTAATTGAACAAATCTTGAAGCGATTTCTTGAAATCTCTCCAGTTGCTCAGCAGGAACTTCCATGAATTGTCCTTCAGCTAAATCCTTGAATTCTTTACTGCCCATGGGAGCGCCACGAGTAATCAAGACGTCACTTTTTTGTATTAACTCTTCATCGCTTGGGTTTAGTATCCAATCGTTATGGCGGCGAATCGCCAAAATGTCAACACCCATTCTGGCTGCTAAATCTAATTCATCAATTTTTTTGCCAACCACTTCGGAGTCTGCTTTAACAGTTACTTTCATTAAGCGTTCTTCTACGTTTTCAAAAATTTGTCGCACCATGGGATGAATCCCAATGTTACGGGTTACTACAGCGGCTATGTCCGCGGCTGCGTCAGATATTTTGTTTGTTGATGCGGCAACAATGGAGATGCCCACAATGCCTTCTGCGTCTTGAGGGTCTCTTGCAGCAACCATAACTTCCATGCTTAACAGGTAAGATAAGGTATCTATGCGTTCTTCAAGAGCTAAAACATCCTCTGCTAGGTCTTTATCATTGTAGAGTGCAGAAGAGTAGGCTAAGTCAATCATTAATTCAGAAAGGTTTTTCATTTCAAGCAATAGGTCTCTAACTGGGATTGGTTTGTATTCGATTTTTTCAAAGCGAGGCATACCTTAAAGGTCGCTCCATGCTAATATTTTAATTGAAATATTTATTTGATTTCCCACAAGATTCCCCAACTAAATGATGATTAGAGCTATTAATAGAGCCGCTGAGGTTACTATTGCAGCTGAGGCTGTTTCAACAGGTATCACGAAATTATCTGGGTCTAAACCACGCTTGAAAGTTAAAATGGACACGCCATAAGACACAAACACGATTGCAACCACGGCTATTACGTTTGTAACCCAAATTGTAAGCAAGAAGTTAGTCACGTTTGGCAACGCGAAAATTTGGTTGATGACCAAAGAAAGCAAGGCTAAAAGCGTAAAGATTACCAAAGAAGACAACCAGGCACTGAATATATTTTTTACATGGTTCTTGATTGAAGAGATTGTTGGAGTAAGTAAGCCTAGAGCCAGTTTTGTGGTTGCAGTTGAGCCTACAACAGAGCCCACGTCGCTTACCATGTTGATTAAGGCTGGGTAGATGGTGTAAATTTCACGGCGGCCAACAGCTAAATCGCTTATGCCTCTAAAGATTGTTCCAGTGAGGGTAACCATAAACGAGAAGAAAACCAGCATTACTAAGGATTCTCGTAACGTTTTGATAAATTCTAAGTCCTCTCTATCTTTTACTAAAAGAAAAAGAACTATGGCGACGTGTACCAACCCGATAGCAACAAGAGAAAGTTTGCCTAAAGAGTTGGAAAAGAAGAGGTTAAGAACGCCGATGTAAAAGAGCGTTATGAATACGCTAATCGCTGTAGAGATTATGGGGTAAACAATTATGTCTGGGTCTAAACCACGCTTAAAAGAAACAAACGCGACCTTCACTGTTAACAATGAAAAAAACAAGCCTAAGGCTAAAGTTGAAACCATAACAATTAGAATTGCTGAAAAGTCAACGATTGTTATGCCCCAGAACAGGTAGCCGAGAAACAGAGAAATTAAACTAACCGATACGCTTGTAGATAGTGTAAGCACGATAATGGCATCAATTAGTTTATAGTAGCTTCTGGTGTTTTCTCTAAATCTTGGATAAATAGTGCCAAGATGCAAAGCTGTACTTAAGCGGCCACTAAGTAAACCGTTAATTACCTTAGTACTAATGAGAGCAGGATAAAGAGCAATCGCCCAAGGAGCTAATCTGAAAATACCTAGTTGAGAAGCAATCAAAAAGCCAGCGATTAACCCTGCAATGTCAAAGAAGTAGGCTATCGACGTTTCTTTAAAAATTGCAAAAAAGCTTCTGGAGATACCTGCATGTGAAATATCGTTAGCCTCCTAAAAATTGAGCCTTCTTTTTTGGAAGGCTTTCAAAGAGTTCTTCTTAAAAGTAGTATAGTTGGAAGACGATTTTGAAGCTTGCGCTATGAGGGAACATATTGCGTTTTGGTTAATGTGGACGCCCTTCACTTTTTCGCCTCCAGGAAACTTGCCTGTTTGGCGGTCCACAGTTCCCCCACATCTTTACGGGGCTACCAAGCCGCCTAAGCTGGCACACTGTTCTGAAAGATAAGGTTTGCCTTAAATAGGTTATGTTGAACTGTCTTTGCCTGTTATTGGTTGAACAGGTTTATGTTCTGTTTTCCGCCAATATGGTCTACCTCTATAGGATTTACTAGACCTCTATCCCTCTATAGATTTTTACATAGAACCTCTAATAGGCGGCTAATAGGTTGGCGCAGGGATAGACCCCTATAGGTTTGTGCATAGATATCCTATTTGGATGC
>CAYMLF010000059.1:0-11038 GCA_964391275.1 uncultured Candidatus Bathyarchaeia archaeon | reverse complement strand
GGCACACCAGCCTCACTACACCCAAATTCAATGTTTACGGTATAGTCAAAACCAAACAGCTGGCTAATTTTTTCAACCTGCCCTTCTATGTAAGCGTTCTTTTCCACGGCGCCAACAATGGTTTGGCTGGGATTACCGAAAACTCGAACTTTAGGCACAACAATAAGCGCCTTGCCACTCTTGCACAAAAAATCTACACTGTAAATCTTGCCCGGCAAATGCTCCATAAGCACCAATTCAGGAAAAGCGCTTGGATTTAAGCTGCTTAAGGCTCGAACGGCTTCATCATAGCTTGTTTCCAAAAAACCAGGCTTCTCACTCAAAAAACGATTGGCAAGGCTCTCTTTAGTTAGTATCCGTGCGCCTCGCCCACCCCTAGACAACACGGGTTTCATAACCACTTTTTTATGGTCAATTCCAAGCTCACTAGCAGCCGCCTCAAACTCGCTCACGCTTTTAGCCACACGGAACTCTGGACACGGCAGCCCATGCTGCTTTAACGCTTGATAAGCAACCTGTTTATTGAATGAACGCTCCAAAACCTCCGCTTTTGATATGGCAAGCGTAATCCCGTTTTTTGCAAAAACATGCTCTGATCTAGCTAAAGCTAAACCTTCCTCATGAGAAGCTGGAAAAATTACATCCACATACTCTTTTTGGCAGATTTCAAGAATTCTCTCCACGTAGCCAGGCTCAGTGCCAAAAGGAACCTGATAAAACTTGTCAGCCAAACATTGCCCAATACAGGGCGAAGCGGAGTCTACACCAACAACTTTTACAATGCGGTTTTCAGGGTTTACTTTTAAACTTTGAATGTGACTGGGGCTTATAACGCCTCCAGTACACGTTAACAGTACAGTAGCACCCCTCAAACGCCCCACTCTCTAAAGGATTTAGCGTACTCCAAATATATTAAGGGTATTCCACCTATGAACCCACCCTAAACAATCAGTTAAGCGCAAGCTTTGAAAAACATTTATACGTTTAAGGGATAAACATTTCTTGATGATTTTATGTCTACCCCAATTTTGGCAAGAGAAATCTATACTAAAAGTGTAGCCGCCGTAAACGACAGCGACACACTGTCAAGATGCCTTGAAGCGTTCAAAACAGAAATGCCGCCGGTCCTAGCCGTTCTGGACGCAAAGGGCAAATTCACAGGCGTAATAACTCGACGATGGATTCTAAGATCAAGGCTTGACCCAGCATCAACCAAAGTAAAAACACTCATGCGGGCTGCACCAAAAGTCTCTCCAGACGAGACCATATCAAGAATGGCAAAACTCATGATTGAAAGCGGAGTGAGGCAACTGCCAGTCTTCGAAAAAGACAAGCTGATAGGCTTTGTCACCGACGAAAACATCATTCACGCAGCCGTAGGCCAAGACTGGGGCAAAGGCAAAGTCAGCACCGTCATGACCCGCGCACCACACACCATCGACGCAAACCGATCCGTCGGCGCAGTACTTACACTATTTAGAGAATACGGCTTCTCACACGTGCCCGTGATAGACGCTGGAAAACTCGTGGGCATCATAAGCATCCAAGACATCCTAGAGAGAGTCTTTCAGCCAACACAACGGCAAACAATCGGGGAAGTTGTAGGCGAAAAAGTTGAAACGTTTTCCGTGCCAGCAAAGGGAATCATGAAGAGCCCAGTAATCACCGTTGACGCAGACGCCCTCCTCAGAGACGCAGAAAAGAAAATGCATGACTACAACATCTCATGCCTAGCAGTCACTTCAAGAGACAAACTAGTTGGAATAATCACAAAACTAGACTTTCTAGAGCCAATCTCACAGATAGAAACCGTGCAGCCAAAACTAACCATCCAATTCAGCATAAAAGACACCGCAATTAACCTTGAACAACAAGGCTTCATAATGGACGAATTCGACTCCTTCAGCCGCAAATACCAAGAAGCCTTCCGTATAGGCACACTTTTTGTGTACATGAAATCACACGGCAACACAAACATGAGGGGAACACCGCTTATCCATTGCAGACTACAGTTCAGAACAGTGAGAGGAACATTCTTCAGCTCAGGCGAAGGCTGGGGAATAGAATCAACCTTCAGAGTCGCACTCGACAGGCTCGAGAGAAGACTACTAAGAAGCAAAGAACTCCTCGCCTACAACCCAAGATACGCCAGAGACTATCTACGCAAAATAGGTCTTCCACAAGAAGAACTCTAACCAAACCCCTCTTCTTTTTTAATCATTTAAAACAAAAGCGCTGATGTTTTTCCGAGAATAGAATTAACCTTTTTAGCAAGTTAAGCCTTGTTATACAATAGCTAACTTGCTTGATAGGTGAAGGCTTGAACAAGTTAAAGTTACTTGAAAGTGTAAACGCTAAGCTGAAAAGCATTAACATTTGGAAGGTTTCAACGCTTACACTAGCCATTATGCTAGTCCTAACAATTTGCGTTTTAATGTCAGTCAAGAACGCCCAAAACTTAACCTACATTCCAGCACACAACGGCAACAGTAACCAGACAGACACAATTGAAATGCCCTCGATAATTGGTCCAGTTCTACCTAACCCCCCAACCGTGAACTCGGACGAGGAAAACCCACCCGAAAGCAATCATTATCAAAGCGTTAGCTACAGTGAAGGCATCAAAGTGTACGGTGCAGACTTCCCTAACGAGCTAAAAAGTATCGATTGGGGAACAATTTTTGTTGGAGTACAAAAAAGCTATTCCATTTCAGTTTTAAATTATGCTAACCAGCCAGTTAGTTTAAGCCTACAAGTTTCAAATTGGACTCCAGGCGTTGACGCATCAATCACATGGAACTATGACGGCAAAACAGTACCAGTGAACACCATCATACCAGTCACGTTAACATTGCTTGTTAGAAGCGCAAACACAACAGCATTTAGCAACAGCATCCACATAACCGCAACCGACGCATAACCAATTCAAACTTGATTGCTTTGCAACTTAAAATGCAAATCCACAACCAAAGAATACGCAAATATGCAAAGCAAAACTACGCTTGGAATGATTAAAAGCTGTGGAATTGGGTCGCCGACTTTGTCATACCAAAGCAAGGGTCCAACAAGAGCGCCTGAAGATATTATCAGCAGCCAATTCTTATTAGCAGGCTTAAGCAACCTTTGCAAATCATTCCATTTATACATCAACGCCATGGTAACCAAAAACAACGCTACCTCTACCAAAGCCAAATTAAAACTACTAACCTCAAGACTAAACAAGCCAAATCTCTCCCTGCTAATAGGCCAAAAATAAGCAACCCCACTAGGCATCAAATCACCAATTAAAACATGACTCAAAACCGCAACCAAATAAGGCAAAACTGCTTTTCTATATTTAACCGCAAACGGAATAGCAAGCAACCCTATCACAATCAATGAATGCGTAAGCCCACGGTGACTCATGAAAATAAAAAGCAAATCCACATCGGGAATAACCGAGGCGGCAAGCAGCAGCGGCAGGTTTACTTTAACGTTGAAAAGCTTAGATGCGCCTTTTCCTGTCAGGTATCCGAGAGCGAGATGGCCGATGGCAAACATGGCAAGTCGACAACATTGCAACGGTAAACATGCTTATTAATCCAGCTTTTTTAATCACAAACTTTGTCTCAAAAATGTTCAAGGAGACTTGGCACTTTTTATCCAGCAATAAATTGAATATAACGCCAAAACTACAACTGCTGCTTCAACCACCCACGAAGCGTTCCCAATATAAAACGGGTTATTTCCAACAAAAAACGGGTAAATGACAAAAGGCAGACTCTCATGCGTAAACATATCAAAGAAAACATGGCTGAAGGCACCAATCAAACAGCAAACGTAGATACTAAACAGCGAGTACTTCACCTGAACTGGCTTCCACCTCAAGACATTATATGTTGACCACAACTGATTAGGAAGAAAATTTTCAATAGCATAAACGGCTAATAGAATCAGCAAGGGATAAACTGTTAACAACAAAAAGTATCCATGCCAAATTTGATGTTCCAAAGCGTTACCAACCACTATATAATAAAGCGGTTCCAAGTCTACAGCCGTAGCAGACATCAACAGCGCCAGCGGGTCAAAAAACCGCTGGTTCTTTAAAAATAAAAAAAGGACAGAGAGCGCATGCGCTGGAGGCAGAGGCATGTTTTAACCTTAAACCGGTATTCTGCTTCCGTCAAAGCCCAGTTTTGAAATGCCAAGCTCATCTTTGATTTCGCTAAGCTGCGCCGCTGTAAACACAGGACCATCCCGACACACACGGTACTTGCCCACGACACAGCTTCCGCATAAACCAATCCCACACCGCATAAGACGCTCTAAACTTGCCTCCAAGGGCAGTTTGCGTTGCTGAGTGAGCTCAAAAATCTTTTTAACCATAACTTCAGGACCACAAGTGTAAATCATGTCAAAACGTTCTCTATCCAGCAGGTCAGCTAAAGGCTCAGTTACTAGGCATTGCAAACCATAGGTGCCATCGTCAGTGGTAGTGATGAGATTTTTCTGTGGACAAATCTTGTCAAGCTGATCCACAAACAAGAGCTCGTCTTTGGTTTTTGCGCCGACAACAAAAGACAACCGCTCAGTTTTTTCTTTAAGCACTTTAGCCAAAAACAACAAAGGCGCCGTGCCTGTTCCCCCGCCCACCAAAAGAACTCTGCCTCGGCTTTCCGTGAAGCTATTTCCGAAGGGACCACGGATGCCAATGGTTGCACCCGCCTCCATGTCATGCATATGCCTTGTAGCGTCGCCCACTGCTTTAACTGACACAGAAACCAGCCCGTCTTTTTGCGCTTCAAGAATACTCAAGGGGATTTCGTCAATACCTGGTATCCAAAGCATCAAAAACTGACCGGGCTTGGCTTTGGCGCATTGTTTATCGATGAAACTGAACGTTTTAACTGATGGACTTTCAGTTACTACACGTATAATATTGGTTGTTCTAAGGGTGTTAACTGCGGTGAGATAAGCCGACAAGCTCTTTCACACTCCCATAATGTTTCTTTCTCAAATAAACTTCAACTCCACGATTAATGGCTTGAAAAACCTCTGGGTCTTCAAACGCTATGGCGGTTCCAACTTGAACTGCGCTGGCACCTGCTAAAAAGAACTCTACTGCATCACGCCAATCCGAGATGCCGCCGCAGCCGATTATGGGCACTTTTACCTTTTCGTGCAGGTCATAGACGCATCGCAGGGCAACGGGTTTCATGGCTGGACCTGAAAGGCCGCCTTTAATGTTGCTTAGGATGGGACGCATGGTTTGGGTGTCAATGGCGATTGCGCGCAAGGTGTTAACTGCGGTTATAGCGTCTGCCCCAGCCTTCACCGCCACATGAGCAAGTTCTGCAATGTCAGTTACGTTTGGGGAAAGCTTCACAATCAAAGGTTTCTGCATAGCAGCCTTAGCAGACTTCACGACTTCTTCAAGCAGCTTTGGGTCTTGCCCAATCTCTGAGCCCGTTTGTTTAACATGCGGGCAAGAAACGTTAAGTTCGATTGCATCTGCACCTGCATCCGCAGCTTTTTTCGCCACTTTAGCGTATTCTTCAGCGGTGTAGCCGAAAACGCTAATTATCAATGGCGCCCGAAGCACGCTTTTAGTAAATCTTATCTCCTCAATGTACCTGTCTATGCCTGGGTTTGGCAGTCCCATAGCATTGATTAAGCCGCTTGTGGCTTGAACCACTGTTGGATTAGCGTAACCCATCCTTGGCTCAAGACCAACCGATTTTGAAACTATGGCTCCCGCCCCGGCTTTAACGACGCGGCGCATGGATTCTGCAGAGTAGCCTAAAACGCCTGACGCCAGAATCGTTGGGTTATTGAGGGTTAACCCGGCTATACTTGTGCTTAGCAGGTTGCTTTCCAAACCATTTTTCACCCTTTCAATATTCATCTAGGTTAATTTACATTTATAGAAATAAAGCTTCGTTATAGAATATAGGCTGACCAAAAAAGGAAAATATTAAGCCGCAGCAGGGGGGTTATGCAGGCTATTTCTTGAAGAAGTTGTTTTTTCTCAGCGTTGGGTCAGATTCTATTTCTTCACCGCTCAGCAGGATTCTTAGCGATTTAACTTCGTCACGCAGCATCGAGATTTCGCTTTCTAGCGCTCTTGCCTTGGCGTCTGCCATTCGTTTGAGTTCTTCAATTTCAAGTAAGAGATTTCTACGTTCACTTTCTAGGGTTTTTATCTTCTCCACTGTAGTTTTAAAACTACTCAATCGCACGCTCCCTCGCCAAGTTAATTGTTGCTTTTGCACTTAAAACTTTTGCAACCGCCAAGTTTTATATCCATTAAGGCTTAATATGATGTAAACAAGGGATGAATTATCAAGTCTAACTATGCATTCCCAAAAAAGAGTCTATTTTTATATAGGAAATAGTAATTAGAACAATGAACTTAAAGCTGTTATCTTGTTGGACTTGTGTCTAAATGAGAAAGACCATATTCAAAAAGCTTGAAGCCCAAGGGTTGATTGCAAATTACAATCGGTTACGTAAGAATTTGCCGCCTAAGCTGCCGGATAGGTTGTTTATGTGGGATGAAACCTTCCGTGAGGGCATTAAGGCGCCTACGGTTTATTTAACGTATGTTGAGCAGGTTAAACTTGCCAAGTTAATGGATGAAGCTGGCATTTCCATAATTAACGTTGGGTTTCCAGCGCTTTCTGAAGAAGAAAAGCGTAATGTAAGCAGGATTGTTAATGAAAGTTTTCAGAATGCCAAGCTTACGGCTTCTGCTGAGCCTACTAAGGCAAGTGTTGATGCGTGTCTTGAGTGTGGGATTAAAGAGGTTACGTTGGAGGCGCCGATTAACGGTTTAAACTTGCAGTACCGGCTAAAGTTGACTAAAGAGCAGGCGCTGCAGAGAATTACGGATTCTATAACTTACTGCAAAAAGCATGGTGCAAACGTTAACTTTATGCTTATGGATGGTACAAGAACGCCTGTGGATGATATTTTGCAGGTTTTCCAAGAAGCTGCCAAGGCTGGTGCTGTCAGGTTGGGCATTGCGGATTCAGTGGGTTTCATTAGACCCTTGTCGATGCGTTATCTTATTTCGCATGTTAGAGATGGCTTGCCTGATTCTATTAAAAAGAAGATTCCGCTTTCAATTCACTGCCACAACGATTTTGGCTTAGCCACTGCTAACACGTTAGCAGCTGTGGAAGAGGGCATAGATTATGTGCACACTTGCGTTGCTGGGTTTGGTGAACGTGCAGGCATTGCGCCGTTTGAAGAGGTGGTTACCTGCGCTGAGTTACTCTATAACATAGACACTGGAATTGATTTGGGTAAGATATCTAGGGTTTCTCAGGCAGCAGAGAAAGCGTTTGCCTTGCCAATACAGTTCCACAAGCCAATTATCGGCGAGAACATTTTTGCTCATGAAGTGGAAGAGGAAGTTGAGGAAATGATGGCTCACCCCTTGGTTTTTGAGCCTTTCCCGCCTGAAATTGTCGGCAGAGAAACCTCGGTTTTTGTGGGCAGGAACACTGGGCAGAGGCTTATTCAGGAGATGCTTGAGAAAGCTGGAATCCGCGCTTCGCCTAGGCAGATGGATGAATTGTTTAGGCGCATTAAGGGTCCACATGAGGGCTTAGACAAGGGTGAAGCTCAGATGACGTATTATCAGGTTAAGAAGCTCATGAAGGATTTGCAGAAGGGCTACTCGATGGATGAGTTTTGGCGGCTGGTTGAACAGGTGACTAGGCAAAAGCCAAAAATGCCAAGACCTGGCAAGAAATCGTATTCTTAACTTGCCTTTAACTGGGCAGTACCTGCTTTTTTAATTCTGTTATTTCTTGTGTGCTTAGCGGTCTTGGGTAATTGTACAGTGGCCCGCTTGGTTTTTCGTTGTAGAAGGGTCGGTTGCAGTCGGGGCAGCCTGAGGTCTGAAACGGTGTGCCTTTGGAGATTACAGTTTCAAGCGCCCCTAGCCCTATTCCATAGTCAATGATTGCGTCTTTTTCGCCAAACCGCATGCGTTCAAGCCGAGTTAATTTGTGAACGATTAGGTACCGTGCGAGTTGGACTCTGCGGTAGGTTTCAATCGAGGGCTGAGAGCGCCCCTCTAGTGCTGTGCCGCGGATTGGTGTGAAGGCGAACAGTGCAGGCAAAACATCCATGTCTACGCACCGTTGAATAAGCGTTGCGGCTTGTTTTTCAGTTTCGCCCAGCCCCACAATCAGGTGAGTGCTGACGTTGCCTTTGCCGAAAACCTGCAGCGCCCATTGGAGCTGACGGAACTGGTTCGCCCAACTGTAGCCGCTCCCCGCATCAGCGCCTTTGACTTTGCTAAAGATTTCCTCGGTTGCAGCGTCCAAGGCTATGCCTAAGCGGTTTGCGCCTGCGTCTTTGAGGAGCTGGATGTTTTGGGGTTTCTGTGGTTGGCAGGAGACGGAGATGGGGATGTCTGTGTCGGCTTTTAACTGTTGAACGGTGGCTTGAAGGTGCTTGAAGACGTCTGGGTAGTTTAGGGCTTGAATGCAGACGCGTCGGAACTCCCCGTTTTTTGCGGCTTCTGCAACCGCGTTTAACGCTTTCGCAGTTGGGAACGTGGGCCATGTGATTCTTGAGAGCAACTCAGTGTTGCTTTTGCTTGCGCGGGCTTGGGGGCAAAACGCGCAGTTTGCAGTGCACTTGCCGTCTTTGTATGTCATTAGGTAGGCGGTGGCGGGTTTGACGTCGAGTTTGCCGTCTAGTAGATTTGCGGTTATGGCTGTGCCTATGGAGAGCCGTATTTTGCTGGGCAGGTTAGGTGGGGTTTGTTGTGTTTTTGGCAAGTTTGCACCTTGTGTTGATGGAAAAAGAGTTGTTGTGGGTATATTAGTTAGTGGTTTGGGTTTTTGCGTGTTTAATGATGGCTTTGCTGTTTATCAGCAGGCTTTTCCTGTGTAAGTCTGCGAGGCCGATGGTTCGGGTGACAAAAGACGTTGACGCGAACACTATGAAGCCGACTTCAACAAGAGTGAACACTGCCGCGCTTGGAAACGCCAGTGTTAACGCAATTGCCAAGTACAATGCGCTGCCAAGATACTTGCCCAATGGGTCATACAGTTTTTTAGTGTACAGGCTGGACAGGACGAATTGGGCGAAGGATGCGCCGATGAAAGCCAGCATCCAAAACGTGTAGTAGCCGTTTAAGGTGAAGGCTGCAAAAATGGCGGTGATTAATGTGAAGTCGGTTGCGGCGTCATAGTAGGCGCCAAACTTTGAGGTTATCTTGAGTTTTCGGGCGATGTAGCCGTCAAGTAAGTCCGTGCATGCGGCTAGCGCGAAAGTTAGCAGGCACAGTGCCGTGGCGTTTATGCTCAGGAAATATAGAAAGAGGGGCAAAGCTGCAAGTCTCAGCGTGCTTATGCCCGAGGGAATTAATGCTTGCTTGTTCATCGTTTATGCCTTCGTTTACTGGGCCAGTTTGGCTGCTTCAGCAGTGACTGCGGCTAGGTTGCGTTGGCTTCTAAACATCGTTAACGATTGCACGATGCTGCCGTTGGCGTTGCAGACGGTGTTGTTCATTGCCTCTTGAGCTTTTAGCGGGTCTATGCCGCCGCCGACGGTTATGACTGTGGTGTTTATGCCTTGCAGGTTTCCAGCGCGGTGCAGATAGTTGGTTATGGTTGGCGCGGGGTGCAAGTCGTATATTGGCCAGCACAGCACCAGCAACGAGTACTCTGACAGGTCGCTTGGGGCTTGTTGACTTGCGGTTGTGGCTTCAACCCGCCAGCCGCTGGAGGTTAAGCCGTCAGCGTAAGCGTACGCTACGTCCTTGGTGAAGCTTGTCAAGCCTGGATGATAGATTAACAGTGCTGATTTAGCGCCGCTTACGTTTAAGGTTTCGGTTGAATTTACCTCGCGGTACACGCTGTATTCAAGGAATGCGCCGATGGCTACGAGGGCTGCCAGTACGATTAGTATGGTTGTTAGCATGATTTTTTTCCTCCTTTTTTGGGGCCAAAACCTCAAGGGGTTTCCCTCCAGCGGGATGGGATTGAGCGTTTGGGTTGGGTTGTTGTTTTGGTTGATTTTTTTGTGTTTATCATGTTTATTCCACTTTTTGTTAATCTTGAAAAAGTGGTTTTCAATAAAAGAGGGTGACGCACCCTAACCGTACACCAAAGGTGTAATCTAAAGAGAAATTGAATGAAAAGGTGGATTGGGGTTAGTTTGGGTTTGTTTCTGGCTCGTCTGAGAGCAGTTTCTCTTCGTAGCTAAAGATTCTCTTCATTCGGCGTTCCCATTTCCTAAAGAAACGGTACTGTGCAGCCATCAAGTAAATCGTGTAAACAAGAAACCCAGCCAGAAGCACTTCCAAAATCAGGTCGCTGACTTCAAAATTCGTTCTTGAGAGTCGGATAAAAACCAGAGTAAACGCAACCAGCAGAACGCACGAAACTATTATGCTAAAGACTGCGCCTCGTTTGAATCTGCCCCATTCACGGTTGATTTCTGAGAGGAACTCGTGCGTGGTTTTTACTGGGTACTCTTTTTGGGGTTCTTTCTCGCTCATAGACATACTCACTTTTTCTTGTGCTTGTTGGTATTTAGGGGTGATGCACCACTGGTGAACGTGCTATAGCAGGGATGGCAGGGACTCGCGCAGGTTAATGTAGATTTTTCTTCCTTCCGCCGTCAGCATCAGTTGCCCGTCTTGGTTTTCGTCGACAAAACCTTTACCTTTCAAGTAAGTCAGGTGCTTTAAGAAGTCGTCGTAGGAAACATCGGTTGCTTTGCGCCACACGTGGGTTCGCAGTTGGCTTTTTCCTGCAAAGAAAAGGTACTCCAAAACTTCAAAGCGTATTTGAACAGAGCCTTTTCTTTTATCTGCCATTAAGACACCATGCGCTTGCTTAGTTTCACCAGTTGAATGCTAAACATTAATTGTGTACGTATTTAAAATGTTAGTTTGCTTATTTGGGTGCTGGCTTGCTTTTCTATAGTTGTTGTGGGGAAAATCGCCTTAGCACAACCACAACCAAAGCTTTGAGCAGAGCTGTGCAATTTAAAAATGGCTGATGAAGGCGTTTGCAGGCTGGTTGTGCAA